>NZ_JACJEM010000032.1:0-52432 GCF_014164085.1 Pseudoalteromonas sp. SG45-5
CAATTTAACGAATTAAATTGCACTATAACGTCGTTAAAAATTTTTTATTTAGAACAACTAGATACAAAAATTTTTGCCTAGTTCTAGCGTAATTTTCTTAACGTTAAATAGACCCCATATATAAGTAGATTGGTATAACCAAAGAATTTCAGTGAAAACAAGGCGAATTTATGCATCAATAGCGGGCCTATTGTAAGTAAATTCAACGCAGTTAGCGCTGAAAGTAGCTGCTCGAGAGAGATTTATTATCCAGCGTTCAGGCTAAATCAGCCCTCGGTATTTTAGGCCGTTCAATCCTTGCAATCCACCGGTGTGTATTGCAATTATTTTACTGTCAGTCGGGAAGTAATCCTGCTCAATAAGCTGCCACAAGGCATGCATCATTTTTCCACTGTAAATTGGCTCTAAAGGTAAGTTGTGAGTGTTATTCATATATTGACAGAATTGCCAGAGTTCAGGGGTAAACTTACCATAACCTCCACCATGAAAATCAGTCATTAATTGCCAATTAGTTTGAGTCTTAGCTTTATTGCTTAGTTTACATATTTCACTTTTCAAGTATTCAGCCTGCTTAAGCACAGCTATACCAATAACTTGAGTTGTTAATTCACTGCCTTCAATGAGTCCCGCGAGTGTTCCGCCACTTCCCGTAGGGCAAACTAAATAGTCATGTTGAGGCAAGCTTTGCGCTAACTCAATGCAACCTTGTATGGCAAACTCATTTGTTCCTCCTTCAGGAATGATGTATGCATTTGGGAAGCGAGCTTGAATTTCTTTAAGATACTCAGGGTTATTACGTTGCCGATATTCAAGTCTATTAACTACGTGTAAATTCATCCCGCATTGCTGTGCAAATTGAATTGTGGGGTTATTGTTATCGAGTTCAGGACCCCTAACAATAGCATGGGTGACTAAATTAAACTCTTTTCCTGCGGCAGCACAAGCATGAAGATGATTTGAAAAAGCACCTCCAAAAGTAAGTAATTCTGTTTTTTTTAGCTCTTGCATACGGGTTAAGTTATATTTTAACTTACGCCACTTATTGCCACTTATTTGTGGGTGAAGTAAATCGTCACGTTTTATACCTAAATAAATATCCCTCTCTTTTAGAAACGTCGTATTTATTTGTTGAATAGCATTATTTTCATTTATTTTTAACTGCGGAAAATTCATATTTTTTATCTGGGCGTGTTTTTGAACAAGAATAAGTAACCTAAACTTCTAGCATATTGAACCATTATGATATTTAAATTTATTTTCTCTAGTCAGAGATTTTCAACGCAGTTAGCGCTGAAAATAACAGTTTGAGATAGATTTAATATCCAGAGTTCAGATTAAGTATACAGTTGCTATCGCTACTTGCACAAATGAAGCTTTTGTCATACACATTCAATCGAGTGCAAAATTGTAAAGAATAAACATTACTAAAGATTCTTTTTAAAGATAATTACCCCTTGTTACACAATTTTACTTGGGTTACTAAGTTACAAACTCGAACTCGATCCCAGCACTATTTTACGATTTGTCCGCTTTAGGAGAAATGATCGGGTTATTTACTGGCGTGGAGCACGGGAATAGTTGTAAACTAAGATAATAATTGAACAAAGCTTGTGTTTTGCGCCGCAAGTACATAGCATAAGACTTTAATTATAAAAAAAATAACGACCAAATAATTGCCGCTTTTTGGGACTAGAATATATGCGAATTGCTTCTTTATCTCTGCTAATTTCAGCTAGCTTATTAGCTAGTAGTGCATTTGCACAAGATACAGCCACTGTGACTGGAATTGAGTCTGAGATTAGTATTAAACAAACTGAATACGATAGCTCGACAAGAATACTTGATAAACACTTAAAAGAAGAAAATCAGTTACAAAGTCAACTTGAATTACTTCGTTCACGCTCTACAGAGTTAGATAAAGAAAAAAACCAAGCTCTTGATGCGATGAATGAAATGTATCGCCGATTAATCGACGACCCGACACTTGATATTAGTGTGGCTCAATCGCGCTATCAAAAAGCGGTGGTCGATCATAAGCAAAATAAGAACGATATTTCTATGCAGTTGGCGGCAATTGCATCCCACCGTAAAGATATTGAACAAATTCGTGTTGCCAAGCATACACTTTTAAACACATTAGAGAGTTTAAAAGAGCAATTAACCACTGCGCGTGTTGAACGATTACGTAATGAGTTTACGCGTGAGGGTACATTAGAAGTAGATCACACTATAAATTGTAAGCGTACAGAAACGCTTGCAGCGTGTGAGCAGCGTGGCCAGCAAATGGGATTACAAAAAGCAACTAAGCGGTTTGTCGATCAAATATTTGTTAATTTAACCGAAGAGCGTTTAGTTGAGCCAAAGCGAAATATGGCAGGCGCTCAGGTACAAATTTTAAGTAGCCATGTAGTAAGCAGTGCTTTTAGTGGGCAAGGCAATTATAACGTTAACTTAAGTGTCACGATGCGCGGCGAAGTTAATAGCAGCCGTTTATGTAATTTACTAAGTATAGATAATCGCTATTGTTCTGAATACGGTACTCCGATGGCGACAACATATCAGCCAAGCTACCGCAGCAATACTTATTCAGATAGTCAGTTAACATTCAGTAATGACGCTGATAATAGTGTAGCCTCATCTGATTACGCGATGAAGTCGCTAACAACAAATAACAATATTAGTGCTGGGCAAGATGAAAACCAGTCAATTGAATTAACACTGCGTTCAAACGTATATGATGATGAAGTGTTTATTGATGGCGTTAGCTTTGGATCAACGCGCTTAGTGACTCGTTTACCAAGCGGTATTCACAATGTAGAAGTGCGTAAACTAGGCTATAAACCTTACCAAGTTAGAATCGACTTGAATAAAGCGCAAACTATTCATGCTAATTTAGTAAAAAAGTCTAAGTCGATTGCTGCACCGACATATACTCGTGAGCAACCAGAAGTCATTACTAGTCAAGTAAATGAAAATGTAAAAATATTAAATACAACCGTTGATGAGCCTGTTGTCATTATTCCTGCGGGAAAGTTTAAAATGGGCGATATTAACGGCAGTGGCTTAGCAAACGAACGCCCTGTTGTTGAAAAAACGATTGCAAACTCTTTTGCAATGCAAAGTAAAGAAGTAACCGTTGGCGCTTACGAGAAGTTTGTTTTAAACAGCGGCTATAAAACGCAAGCAGAGCAGGGCAAGGGGTGTGCGTACTATTTAAATGGTGAGCCGGTATGGGAAACTAATTTAAATTGGCGTAACCCAGGTTTCGATCAAGGTAATGATTTTCCAGTTGTATGTTTAACGTATAACGATGCAAAAGCCTACGCAGAATGGCTGTCGGGTCAAACAGGGCAACAATTTCGCTTACCAAATGAGGTAGAGTGGGAATATGCCGCACGATCAGGTACTGACACTGAGTACCCTTGGGGTAACGAAATAGATAAAAACTTAGCTAACTGTGGTTGGTGTGGTAGTGAATGGTCAAATAAGCGTGCAGCACCTGTGGGTTCTTTTTCTCCCAATGCGTTTGGTTTATACGATACAGTTGGTAATGTGTGGGAATGGACTGACAAAGAGTCAGGAGAATCTGATGTTGCAGTTAGAGGCGGGGCGTGGAATTTTGCTCCAAGTCTTGCTCGAGCATCAACGCGCTTAATTTTGGCCCCTGATTTTAGAGCTAATTACATTGGTTTTCGCTTAATGCGAGAGCGATAATTTATAAAAGGAAGCCTCTATTTTTAGTTTGAATTTTAAAATCTAAAAATTAGAGTGCCGTTAATACAAAATATTTCAAAGGTCATCCAGCCTCATGTTTAAAAAACTCCGTGGTATTTTTTCTAACGATCTATCGATCGACTTGGGTACAGCCAATACCCTGATTTACGTTAAAGAAGAAGGTATTGTACTAAACGAACCTTCAGTAGTTGCGATTCGCCAAGAGCGTGCTGGTGGGCCTAAAAGTGTTGCATCTGTAGGCACAGAAGCAAAGCAAATGTTAGGCCGAACGCCTGGTAATATTAAAGCCATTCGCCCGATGAAAGACGGTGTTATTGCTGACTTTTATGTAACAGAAAAAATGTTACAGCACTTCATTAAGCAAGTGCATAATAATAACTTTATGCGACCTAGCCCACGTGTATTAATTTGTGTACCGTGTGGCGCTACTCAAGTTGAAAAACGCGCAATACGTGAATCTGCAATGGGCGCGGGTGCACGCGAAGTTTACTTAATTGAAGAGCCAATGGCAGCAGCTATTGGCGCAGGCCTACCAGTATCAGAAGCAACCGGTTCTATGGTTGTTGATATTGGCGGTGGTACAACTGAAGTGGCTATTATTTCACTCAATGGTGTTGTTTACTCATCATCTGTTCGCATTGGTGGAGACAAATTTGATGAAGCAATTATTAATTATGTGCGCCGTAACTTTGGCAGCTTAATTGGTGAAGCGACAGCAGAAAATATTAAACACCAAATCGGTTCTGCGTTTAAAACAGATGAGCCAATTGAAATTGAAGTACGTGGTCGTAACCTTGCTGAAGGTGTGCCGCGTTCATTTACACTTAACTCACACGAAATATTAGAAGCATTACAAGAGCCATTAATGGGTATTGTAAGTGCTGTTATGGTAGCTCTTGAGCAATCTCCGCCAGAGCTCGCATCAGATATTTCTGCACACGGCATGGTTTTAACTGGCGGTGGTGCATTACTAAAAGATTTAGACCGTTTATTAATGGAAGAAACAGGTATTCCGGTTGTAGTTGCTGATGATCCTCTAACGTGTGTAGCACGTGGTGGTGGTAAAGCACTTGAAATGATTGATGTTCATGGTGGTGACGTTTTTAGTTACGATTAATGAAATCAATGTTTGAAAGAACCGCGTCTTTACAACTGCGACTTTTTGTCGCAGTGTTTTTGAGTATCGTACTCATAGCAGGTGATAGGTATACACAAGGCAGTACGATTATTCGTACCAGCCTAAATACGCTTGTAAGCCCATTAATCTATGTTGCTAACTTACCTTATGAATTATTTAGTCTAAGTGCTAAAAGTTTACATACGCGCGATCAACTGCTTACTGAAAATGAAGCACTGAAGAAAAAGCAAATGTTACAAAGTGAGCAGCTTCAGCAGTATCAGTACCTAGCCAGAGAAAATCAAAAATTACGTGCATTATTAGGCTCATCAGCAAAGCAATCTAACCGAAAAATAATTGCCCAAGTACTTTCTGTCCATTCAAACCCATATAGTCATCAAGTCGTTATAAATCGTGGCACAACAGATGGACTCAGTGAAGGTCAAGCTGTCATTGATGAAATGGGCGTTGTAGGCCAGCTAACAAAAGTGGGCTCAACCACATCACGTGTATTGTTAATGACAGATACGACTCATGCTACACCAGTGCGTATTTTACGTAATGACGTGCGTACCGTGGTCGAAGGGATCGGAAAAATTAACGTGGTTAAGCTGTCGCATGTACCACATAGTTTAGACGTACGTATTGGCGATATATTAGTAACTTCAGGGCTAGGTGCAACGTTTCCCGAAGGTTATCCTGTTGCAGTAATCACCGAAATTAATCGTGATGAAGGGCGTCCGTTTGCACAAGTTTATGCCGAGCCAATTGCACAATTAGATCGTGTCCGTTTATTAGTTATTTTGTGGCGAAACGAACAGGAGCGCTTAAATAATGATTAGCCGTTATTCATTATTAATTGCACTAAGCATATTTTTTGCTTTGATAATGGCGCTCATGCCGTTGCCATTTTCGTTCGAACCATTTCGCCCTGATTGGGTATTACTGGTATTAATGTACTGGTCTCTTGCAGCGCCACATCGTTTAAATATTGGTACGGCATGGGTGGTTGGTCTATTAATTGACTTAGCATCTGGCTCGCCGCTTGGCGTTAACTCGTTAACCTATTCAATCTGTATTTTTGTAACGGCTAGTAATTTTCAAAAAATCCGCAATTTTTCTTTGTGGCAACAAAGCTTATTAATTGGTTTATTTTTAACGCTTTATCACCTAATGCAGTTTTGGTTAAATCACTTTTTACTGGGTGTTTACTTTAATCCACAATATTTATGGCCAGTTTTAACCGGCATGTTAAGTTGGTTTTGGGTCTTTTTATTACTTCGTAAATATCGCAGACATTTTAGGATTAGGTAAATGACTACCGCAGTATATTTGGCATCAGCCTCTCCCCGTCGTAAAGAATTACTAGCTCAGCTAGGTATTGAGTTTTCGCAGTTTAGTGTTGACGCAGACGAAAGCCAGTTGCCTAATGAGCAACCACAGAAGTATGTAGAGCGCTTAGCGCGTTTAAAAGCAAAAACAGGTGTTGAGCTTGGCTATATTGACCGTCCAGTGCTAGGCAGTGATACGGTTGTTGTGATTGATAACGAGTCTTTATGTAAGCCTTTGGACGAAGCTGACTTTACACAAACGTTAAAGCGCTTGTCGGGTAAAACACATCAAGTGTTAACGGCAGTTGCTTTTGCTACACAAGAAAAAATATTGAGTTGTGTTGTAACAACAGACGTTACTTTTAAAGACCTCACCGATGAAGAAATAAAAGCTTATTGGCTAAGTGGCGAGCCACAAGACAAAGCCGGTGGTTATGGTATACAGGGTTTAGGCGGTCGCTTTGTTACCCATATTTCGGGTAGCTATTTTTGTGTAGTAGGCTTACCTTTATATGAGACCGAACAATTATTACAAGCATTCTTAAGAAGGTAACATGAGTACAGAATTACTGATCAATGTCACGCCAAGCGAAAGCCGTGTTGCCCTAATAGAAAACGGCGTATTACAAGAAATTCAATTAGAACGAATAGGTAACCTAGGTATTGTAGGTAACATTTATTTAGGAAAAATCAGCCGTGTTTTGCCTGGTATGCAAGCGGCCTTTGTTGATATCGGTCTTGAAAAAGCGGCATTTTTACATGCATCAGATATTGTCAACAGTGCATCTATTGTTGAAGGAGTCGACGACGTACCAATAAAAAAAGTACAAGATATTAGAGAGTTAGTTCGCCAAGGCCAATTCATAATGGTGCAGGTGGTAAAAGATCCTCTGGGTACTAAAGGTGCTAGGCTTACTACTGATATAACGATACCTTCTCGATACTTAGTTTTTATGCCTGATGCGACTCATGTTGGTGTTAGTCAGCGCATAGAAACCGAAGAAGAGCGTTCGCGCCTTAAAAAAATTGTTGCTGAATATGGTGACGAAAATGGCAGTTTTATTGTTCGCACTGCTGCAGAAGGTGCTAGTGAAGCTGAATTACGGCACGATGCCGGCTTTTTAAGAAAGCTCTGGGAGAGAATAACATCCCGTCGTAAAAAAACGAGCAAAGCCAGTATATTACATGAAGATCTGACGCTTACTTTTAGAACGCTACGAGATTATGTCGGTGAAGACATGGAGCGTATTCGTGTTGATTCAAAACTCACTTACCAAGAATTAAAACTATTTACCGAAGAATTTGTACCACAATTGTCGCAAGTCTTGGAGTATTACCCAGGTGAACGGCCAATTTTTGATTTATTTGATGTTGAAAATGAGATCCAAAAAGCGCTACATCGCAAAGTTACGTTAAAGTCGGGTGGCTATATCATTATTGATCAAACCGAAGCGATGACTACGGTTGATGTAAATACTGGCGCGTTTGTGGGTCATAGAAATTTAGAAGAAACCATTTTTAATACCAATGTTGAGGCTACTTCAGCCATAGCTCGCCAACTTAGGTTACGTAATTTAGGCGGTATTATTATTATCGACTTTATTGACATGGTAAGCGAGGATCACAAACGTCGAGTGCTTCATTCACTTGAAGCGGCTTTATCACAAGATCGAACCAAAACAAACATTAACGGACTCTCAGCACTTGGCTTGGTAGAGATGACTCGTAAGCGTACCCGTGAAAGTTTAGAGCATATTTTATGTGATGTATGCCCTGCCTGTTCAGGTCGCGGTTCGCAAAAAACGGTTGAAACAGTTTGCTACGAAATATTACGCGAAATAGTCCGCGTTAACCGAGCTTATGCGGCAGATAAATTTATGGTTTATGCCGCACCTGCTGTAAGCGAAGCTTTACTCAATGATGAATATCATAACCTTGCGGAACTTGAACTGTTTATAGGTAAGCAAGTACATATTCAAACCGAAAGTTTGTACAGCCAAGAACAGTTTGATGTGGTGATGATGTAATGAAGGTAAAAGCGGCCTGTTTTTTTTGTTTTAGAAAGTTATGGCAAACTTGTGCCATCACTTTAGTGTTACTGGCCGTTATTGTCTCTATTTTAAAATATACACTACCCTATGCAAACGATTACAAAAGCAATATTGAAACCTACCTATATGATAAGTTTGCAATAAGCCTGTCAATTGGCGCAATTTCGGCGAGCTGGCAGGGCAGTGGGCCTGCTCTAGTGCTTGAAAACTTATCGTTTAAAGATAACGAAACTGCGCCTATATCACTCACCATAGCCAAAACAAGCTTAGAGCTTAACTTGTGGGAAAGCTTAAAAACGCTGCAATTTAAATCTAACTATTTTGTTATTAATGGTTTTCATACCAGCGTCAATATGGCTAATTTATTTAATAGTAACGAGACTGAAGAGGTTTCGTTTGAACAAAAAGAATTAATAGAAGAGCTTTTTTTAGGTGAAACAGGCCATTTTGCAGTAGAAAATTCGAGCATTAACTTTGTGCTAGAAGATGGCACAGAGCGGAAATTGTTGCTCAAAAATATCACTTGGCAAAACGAAGAAAACCAGCATTTAGGCAGTGGCACCTTAGCTTTACCCGGGATTTCAGTGGGTAATTTTGATGCACGCATTGCACTTACTGGTGAAACAATTGAGCAAGTGGCGGGTGATATATATGTGCAAGCAAATAAAGTTGATGTGTCTAATTTGTTATCGCAATACATTAACACTGAAAAGCAGCAATTAAGTAGCGATATAAATTTACAGGCGTGGCTTAAGCTTGAAAAAGGGCTTGTGAGTGATATAAAAATGCAATGGTTACCTAGCTTTGTTCGATGGAAAAGTGCAGAGCAAAATCAGCAAGTAAGTTTGAGTGAAGGCGGCTTTCATTTATATCCAGAGCAAAACAGCTGGCACTTAAAAAGCACTGGTTTAACATTTAATAGTAATAAAACAACGTGGCCAAGTTTAAAATTTGAAGCGCAACTAGGTACTCAAAAGCAACTATGGTTAGAGCAAGTTGATTTGGGGTTACTTGCTAATTTAGCGGAACTTACACGTTTTGATGCACTTAAACCATTTTTAAATCGACAACCTAGCGGTCAAATAAAACAAGCTTATGTAAGTTTTAATAATGCACAGCAATGGCAGTTATGGTTCGAGGCGAACGAGATTGGCTGGCAAGAATTGGATTCAATACCAGCAGTGCAAGGGTTGCGTGTAAACGGTTTAGTTAACCAAAGCCGCGGTCGTATTTCATTGTTTGGCGAAAACGGTACATTGGTTACAGGCGACAGCTTTAGTAATGATATAGCTTACAACCAGCTTAATATTGTGCTTGATTTAGCTAAGCAAAATGATAGCTGGCATATCAGCAGTGATAATATTTGGTTTGATAATAACGAAGTGACATTAGTTGCCGAGATGGCACTGAGCTTAGGTAAAACCCCCCGCTTAGATTTATATGCAGAAGCGTTCGCACCAGATGCGAGCATTGCAGGTAATTATTTTCCGCTTAAAGCGATGAGCTCAGAACTTGTTAGCTATCTAAATGGTGCAATTAAAGGTGGTGAAATAGCCAAAGCGCAGATTTTATTTGCCGGACCGGTATCGGGATTTCCATTTGCTGATGGTTCAGGTCAGTTTAATGTATTGGCACAAATAGATAATGCAACCTATGAATTTGATCCTGATTGGCCAACTGTTACTGATGCAAATGTTGCTCTGCATTTTGCTAATGAACGTATGGATATATATAGTCAGCAGGGCAAACTAGTAAATTTAGACATAGGCAGCAGCGTAAAAGTAAGCATTGCCGATTTGATGAATGCTGACGAAGTTATTGTACAAATAGATAAAAAAGCACCAATGGAAAAGTTGCATGATTTTTTTGCAGCCACTCCTATTGCCAATCCTCTTGCTGAGATTTTTACTGTTGTGCAAGGCAAAGGAGAGGCACAAGCCAGTATTGAGTTATTAATTGGCTCTAAGTTTGAAGATGGTGCAAGTGTGAGTGGCAAAGTTGACTTAAGTAATCTGCCAGTATTCATTGCGACTCCAGGTATTGAACTTAAAAACCTAAGTGGTGAACTTAGTTTTAAAAACGACAATATCACACTTCAAAATGCTACAGCTACGTGGCTTGGTATGCCATTAAATATTAACTACAGCAGTAAAAGTGATGCTAAAAATTACCAAGTAAATATAGATATTAATGCGCAACTTGACGCCAATACCTTAATAGCACGCGGACAAGGTATTTTAAAAGATTACCTTAAGGGTCAAAGTGATATTGATATTGGTTTAGTCCTTAACTTTACCGAGCAAGGTTTTAATTATCGTGCACAGGTAACTTCAGAACTACTTGGTTTAACGAGCAACTTACCAGCACCTTATAATAAAACGAGTGAACAAATATGGGCACTTGATGCTGTTGTGCAAGGCGATGAAATTTCAAATCTTATTACAGCAAATGCAAATCAGCAATTTTACTTTAATGCTATTTTAGAAAATAATAAGTCGCAATTTAGCAATGCTCATTTTGTACTGGGTAAACAAGATTTAGGGCTTAGCCCAAAAGATTTAAGCGTTAATATTAATCTCGAGCAAACAGAGTTAGTCCCGTGGATTGATCTTATTGATCAAATAATTGATGCAGCAAAAGACGATCCAGATAGCCAATCATCAGGCATTATGCCGCCGTTAAATAAGGTTGTTGCAAATATAGGTACTTTTAATGCAAGTAGTATTGTATTTAATGACTTTGAAATGCAGTTGGCACCTATGCAAAGTGATTTGTCTCTAAAATTAAACGCAAAAGAGTTACGTGCTGGTGTATTTATTCCTACCTCTCAGCCGAGTCAGCCAATACGTATTAATGCTGATTATTTAAGACTTAACTTTGCACAGAGAATCCAACAAGAGCTAGATACCAAGGATGCAGAACTCGACGAAGATTTAAGTTGGTTAACTAAAGTGCCGGCAATAGAGTTTGAATGTAGTGACTGTAAAATATCTCATTATCAATTAGATAAAGTAAGTGCCTCGCTATTAGGTGATGGCAAGCGACTTGTTATTTCTGAACTCGTTGTTGATAAAGGCGACCATATACTGCGAACCAAAGGACAATGGGAAAATGGTTTAACTAATCTTAATGGCGAGCTTAAAAGTGATGATGTAGGTGCCTTGTTTGATGAGTTTGATATAACTACAGCGATTAAAGATTCTAAAACAACCATTAATTATAATTTAGGGTGGCAAGGCGCTCCTTATGACTTTGATGTTGCAAGTTTAAGTGGTGAAATACAGTGGGATTTAGGAGAAGGGCATTTAACTGAAGTTAGTGATGGTGGTGCACGCGTATTTTCGTTGTTGAGCCTTGATTCATTAGTGCGCAAACTGAAACTTGATTTTAGAGATGTTTTTTCAAAAGGCTTTTTTTATAACAGCATGCAAGGCACTATGCAGTTAGAAAACGGTATTGCTTACACCAAAGATACTAAAATGGACGGTGTACCTGCCGATTTAACCATTAAGGGCTACGCAAACTTAAACACCCTTGATATAAATTACGATCTTGCTGTCGCACCACAAGTAACGTCGAGTATTCCGGTTATTGTTGCTTGGATGGTGAATCCAGTAACAGGGCTTGCGGCGCTAGCACTTGATAAAGTTATTCATTCAGCGAATGTTATTTCAGAAATTAATTTTAAAGTAACGGGTAAAATGAACGATCCTATAGTTCAAGAACTCGACAGAAAAAGTCGTGAAGTTACGCTACCTCAAGCTGCGCAAAATCAGCCCCAAACATCAACAGAGTTAACGCTTAAAAATACTGATGTAAAAACAGCCAATGAATAATACCGAGAGCCTTAAAACACCTACAATAGTTGCTGTGCAAATGTGCTCAACGCTAAATGCTGATGAAAACATGGCAAGCTTAAAGTGCGTGTTGAAAACATTACCAGCAACCAGGCCATTGCTTGTTTGTTTACCTGAGGCTTTTTTAGTCTTTAGCAAAAGTGGCCACGATACGCTCGTTGTTGCTAAGAAAGTTGAACAATACAAACTGCAACTTAGTAAATTGTGTAAACTTCATAATATTTGGTTAAATGCAGGCACAATGCCTGAGCAATTTAACGAACATAAATATTATGCAGCGTCGCACTTATTCAATAACCAAGGCGAGCTAGTTGCAACGTATAACAAAATACATTTGTTTGATGTGAGCGTTGATGACAAAACAGGAAACTATCGAGAGTCAGATTTTACTCAAGCAGGTAGCGATGTGGTGGTAGTTGAGTCTCCCTTTGGCAAAATAGGTTTAACAGTATGTTATGATCTGCGCTTTAGTGGCTTATTCAACGAACTAGTACGCCAAGGCGCGGATATTGTTTTAGTACCGAGTGCTTTTACTGTACCAACAGGGCAAGCACACTGGCAACCGCTATTAGCAGCTCGCGCAATAGAAACACAATGTTATGTAGTTGCAGCAGCTCAGTACGGAACACATGAAAATGGCCGACAAACATATGGCCACAGTATTATTATTTCACCTTGGGGTAATATCCTGAGTGAATTGCCAACAGGCACCGGTTTTATAAGCTGCAACGCAGATTTAGACCAGTTACAAAAAATTAGACGAGATATGCCCGTGCAGTCTCATCAACGATTTAGAGAGCATTTATTATGAATTCGGTTGAACAGCATTTACTACACGACAGCCAGCTAAATAGAGAAGAGCTCGAAAAAACGCTCGCTTACATACATCAACATAAAGTGGATTACGCTGATTTATATTTTCAATCAAGCCACCACGAATCATGGGTGCTTGAAGACGGCTTAGTTAAAGAAGGCTCTTACAACGTTGAGCGCGGCGTTGGTGTACGTGCTGTAAGCGGCGAAAAAACAGGTTTTTCTTACTCTGATGCAATAAATCTTGAAGCACTAAATAAAGCTGCAACAGCAGCGCGTAGCATTGCAGATGCAGGTGAAGATAGAGCGATTAAAGTATTTAGCGATGTTAAAGCCAAAGAGCAGTTTGCACCACATCAGCCAATTTCTAGTATGAGCGATACCGACAAGGTCAACTTATTACGCGAACTTGAAAACTATATTCGTGAACTAGCACCCGATGCAGAGCAAGTAATTAGTTCAATGTCGGCGGTATACGAAGAAGTATTAATCGCGGCAAGTGATGGCACGTTTGCCACCGATATTCGCCCGCTTATTCGTTTAAACTGCTCGGTACTGCTTGAAAAAGAGGGTCGCCGTGAGCGCGGTGGCGCAGGCGGTGGTGCACGTTTAGACTATGGTTATTTTAAAGAACTTGTTGATGGTAAACCACGTTGGATGGAATTTGCCGAAGAAGCCGTGCGCCAAGCAAAAGTAAACCTTGAAGCAATTGATGCCCCTGCTGGTACTATGGAAGTTGTACTTGGTAATGGTTGGCCTGGCGTGCTTTTACACGAAGCTGTAGGGCATGGACTTGAAGGTGACTTTAACCGCAAAGGTGCATCTGCATTTAGCGGTAAAGTTGGCCAAAAAGTAGCGTCTGAACTATGTACAGTGGTTGATGATGGTACAATGGCTGAGCGCCGAGGGTCGCTTAACGTAGATGACGAAGGCACACCTGCAGCTTACAATGTACTGATCGAAAAAGGTATTTTAAAAGGCTATATGCAAGATAAGCTAAACGCGCGTTTAATGGGTGTAAATCCTACAGGTAACGCACGTCGCGAGTCTTACGCGCATTTACCTATGCCTCGCATGACCAATACTTACATGTTAGGTGGAGAGCACAGCCAGGCCGATATTATCAGCAGCGTTAAAAAAGGGGTATTCGCGCCTAACTTTGGCGGCGGGCAAGTAGATATAACCTCAGGTAAGTTTGTATTTAGCGCATCAGAAGCGTATTTAATCGAAAATGGTAAAATTACTCAGCCGATTAAAGGCGCAACCCTTATTGGTAATGGCCCAGAAGTAATGCAGCAAATATCGATGGTTGGTAACGACTTAGCACTTGATAAAGGTGTTGGTGTTTGTGGTAAAGATGGTCAAAGCGTACCGGTAGGCGTTGGTCAGCCAAGTCTTAAAATTGATAATCTAACCGTTGGTGGTACAGCTTAACTTTTGTAAGTATCATATAGCCTCAAAATTACAACCTTGAAAGCGCAAGCTCTCAAGGTTTTTTTATATTAATTGTTGCTGTAAAAAGTCCATAAATGCCACCGCTTGCCTAGGCTGAAATTTACGTGACGGATAGACAAACTGTAAACCAATCTGTTCTTTATCTTTATTACTAAATCCAAGAATATCTTCATCGAGTAAAGTTACTAGGCTACCGTTAGCTAAATCAACACTAATATCGACGAATGATTTAAGTGCAATACCAGCTCCATTAATAGCCCAATGCCTGATCACCGAACCATCACAGCTACTCATAGCGACTGGAACACGTATTATTGTGTTTTTAAAATGCCATTCATTCATCGGCTGGCCAAATCGTTCCATCACCAGGCATCGATGATCAACTAAATCACCCGGTGATAAAGGTTGCCCATGTTTTTCTATGTAATCAGCTGAGGCACATAGCACCCGTTTATTGGGTTTGATCATACGGCTGATTAAATTACTGTCTGGTAAGTTACCAAAGCGAATAGCGACATCAATGCCTTCTTCAATTAAGCTGATTAAGCCATCTGTTAAATGAAGATGCGGTTTTACTTGCGGATTAAGGGCGACAAATTTTGATAGCGCAGGGGCAACAAACTGCTTACCAAAATCTGAAGGTGCAGTGATTTTTAGGCTGCCAGAAAGCTCACAGTCATTGATAGCGATGCTCTGCTCGGCGGCATCAACTTCAGCAATCACTCTTAAACAGCCTTGATAAAATCGCTCACCTGCATCCGTTAACTTAATGCTGCGGGTATTACGGATCAATAAACGTGTTTGATAGTGATTTTCGAGCTGATTAATTCGCGCCGTCATGCTCGCTGGCGATAAACCTATTTTCCGTCCCGCTGCCGCAAGTCCTGCGGATCTCACTACATGAACAAAAAGCTGCATATCATCAATTTTAGCCATTAATCCTCACTTTTATATTCAGTTTTTATGAATAGTCTTTTTAATATTAACTCAATTATCAAATTATCATAAACAATTAAACTGGCTGTATTAAAAACGACAAGAGAAAACGAATGCGATTAGATCATGTGTTAATTGCGAGTGCTGATTATCCAGTAATGCGCCAATTTTTTATCAACTCAATTGGATTAACGCAAGGGTATCGGCCACCTTTTTCATTTGAAGGTAGTTGGCTATATGGCACCGATAATATTGCGTTAATCCACTTAGTCAACGCTGCTGGAAATAAAGCACAGCAGCGTTATTTATCAGCGGTTAATAGCAAAATGCAAGGCCGAGGTGTTGTAGATCATATTGCAATTCGTAGCTTACGTTATCAAGCATTCAAGAATCGTTTAGATCAAACTGGAGTCATTTACTTTGAGCGCTCAGTGCCTGAGCTGCTAGAGCATCAGATTTTTATAGATGGGCCTGAAGGGCTAAAAATCGAAATGCTATTTAATAGTAATGAAATTTAGTTTTAATCCTAGGGCGTGTTGACCTTTGTGGATTGAAGTTTGTTCAATCTAGGGACGATTAAGAGTTAATCGTCCCTAGATTGAGCTCAAAGGGTAGCGCATGTTTGGCATTTATACTGCGTTATCGCCTATTTATGGGGAATAACCACACACCATAGGCTCTGCCTTGCCTAAATACCAAACATGCAGCTGCAAAATCAACCGCTAAAGGTCAACAGGCCCTAGTGTAAATTATTAAATAAGAGAGCAAATTATGTCTATAAAATCGTTATTCAACGCTAAAAAAATTGGCGATACACCCCTTAATAATCGAATTGTTATGGCGCCTATGACCCGCTCACGTACAGCGCAACCAGGTGATATTCCAACTGAGTTAATGGCAACGTACTATGCTCAACGCGCAAGTGCTGGGCTGATTATTTCAGAGGCAACGCAAATTAGCCCGCAAGGT
This sequence comes from Pseudoalteromonas sp. SG45-5, assembly GCF_014164085.1. Classification (NCBI taxonomy): domain Bacteria; kingdom Pseudomonadati; phylum Pseudomonadota; class Gammaproteobacteria; order Alteromonadales; family Pseudoalteromonadaceae; genus Pseudoalteromonas; species Pseudoalteromonas sp. SG45-5. The sequence continues at coordinate 16,265 of NZ_JACJEM010000032.1, forward strand.
AAAGGTTATTCGTTCACACCTGGTATTTACTCGCAGGAGCAAATTGAAGGTTGGAAACTTGTAACACAGGCGGTGCACAACGAAGGCGGGAAAATATTTTTACAGCTGTGGCATGTAGGGCGTATGTCACATCCTTCATTTCATAGTGATGGCTTACCTGTTGCGCCATCAGCACTGGCTCCAGATGCACAAGTTTGGGTTGTGGGTGATGATGGACAAGGGCGCATGCTTGATTGCCCAACCCCACGAGCGCTTAGTGCTTTAGAAATTAAAGCGATTGTGAACGACTATAAACAAGCGGCTATTAATGCAATAAAAGCAGGCTTTGATGGTGTTGAAGTACATGGTGGTAACGGTTACTTAATTGACCAGTTTTTACGACGCTCATCGAACAAGCGCCTTGATGAATATGGTGGCAGTCAAGAAAACAGAATACGCTTTGCGTGTGAAATTATCGCTGCAATTAGTGGAGCTATTGGCGCGCACAAAGTCGGTATCAGGCTCGCACCTTTTATAACCCAGCGCGGGATGGATGACAGTGAAGCCATTGAAACAATTTTACTCGCTGCAAATAAGTTTGATGACATTGGTATTGCATATATTCACCTAGCAGAAGCAGATTGGGACGATGCGCCAACAGTGACACATGAATTTAGAGAGGCGCTACGTCGCGGCTTTAGCGGCGCTATTATGGTTGCTGGTAATTACACCGAACAAACAGGGGCTGAGCTTATCGATAAAGGCCTTGCCGACTTTATTGCATTTGGCAGACGTTTTATTGCCAACCCTGATTTACCGTATCGCATTGAGCACCAACTACCATTAAGCAGTATTACTGACTATGCAACGCTTTTTGGTGGCACAGCGGTAGGTTATACCGATTACCTTCCTTATCAGCAATAATAAAGTATTTGCGAGGGTTAAGCTTATTTAGTGCCTCAAACAGTTTCAAGATGTAAAGTTTATGTGCAAAGAGCATATAGCAAGGTGGAAAATGTAACAGCACTGAATGATAGGCTAAACATAACGCAGCTTTAGGACCTATTGATATGGCCCTAAATAGGGGATAGTATGTTTACCATATTAAAATGAAAACAGATGTTGTTGATATGATTAAAAAACTTGTTTTTAGTCTAGCCCTTATTACTCTTAGTGGCTGTACTAGCTTATCGCAAGAAGAGTGTGCATACGCAAACTGGCAGCAGCTAGGTTATGATCATGGCGAATCAGGCAAGGCTTATAACCAAGGTGTTGATACAGTAAAAGCTTGTCGAGAGTTTGGTATTTCACCTGACGTTGCTTTGTATAAAGAAGGTTATAACAATGGCCTGCAGCACTATTGTAAACCTGAAAACGGCTTTGCGGTAGGTATTCGTGGTGAATCATTTAATGGTGTGTGTAACAGCAAACAATTTCGAAAGGCCTGGGAAGAAGGTAATGATCGTTACCAAATCGAAGCAAGAAAAACCGAAATAAATAACCGACTCGACACAATAAACAGACGACTTGAAGTGATCAGCAATGAGTTAAGTGCTGCAAATGTCTCCAGTAATCAGCGCAGAGAACTCATTAATGAGCGAAGGGTACTTGATGATGAGCGCAGCTCTTTGAGGCGAGAGCGTTCGCTTATTCCATTATTAAATAAGTTGCCTTCGTTTCGAGTTGAATACGAGCTATAGATAGGCGAGGTTTAGGCTAAAAAAACCAAAGAATGGTTTGCAGTACTGCCTAAAAGTTAAATAAGCGCGAAATCAACTCGCGCTTATTTTTGATGGTTATTGCCATAACAATCGGCTTAAATATGGGTCTATTTAACGATGTTATGGAGTATTTAACTCGTTAATTTGTTTAAATGCTTATGTCGATTGGTATAAGTCACTCGAACTCTGGATAATAAATCTAAATATCACCATGATTCAATACGTTAGTAAATCTCTTAACTATAGTTCAGGTTAAGTAAGATTTATACCTCGCCCGCATCAGTGCTACTTTTCAGCGCTTGTGCATACCACAGTGCCATAAAACATTCAGTGAGTTTATGTTCAATTTCAAGTGCTTTATCGGTTGGGCAAAATAACGTAAAACTGGCTCTAAACTCACCTAAATCCGTTGTACCAAAGTGAATTTCAGGCTCAGGGCCCGAAATTTTAGCATCCAGCTTTCTTTCAATAATTGAATTGTATCGACTGGCTACTTCTTCAAATTCTTTACAGTAAAGTTTAGCTTTAGCAGTTAACGTGTCGTAAATTGGGTATGGGTTAAAACTCTCTTTACGTACAATAGTAAAATGATGAGTGGCAAAGCGTTTTACAAAATTTAAGTTTTTAATTGGGCTGGTGATCAGCTTATTGTTAGGTATGTATATAGTTTTTCTTGAAAACTGATAAGTATGCATATCAATTTCATGCATAGTGGTTTTTATCCAATCAGTTTCGGCGACTTCACCATAATACTCACCGACCTGAATCCAATCGCCGACTCTAAATGGCCGCGTTGTCACTAAGTAAAAAAAGCCAATGACACACTGAATAAATTCACGTGTAGCAAGTACAATTGCAACAGCAAAAGCGGCAATTGAGAGAGCAAAGTTTTGTATTTCAGTAGACCATACAAATAGTAGTGATAACACCATTACAAAATTAATAAAGTGCTTAATATTATGTGCAATGTAGCGAATATCTTTTTCTTTTTTTTCTGCACGATTTTTCGCTAATTTATCAACAAGTACTTTGAGAATAAATGCAATTGTGAGCATCACTAATGAAATAAGAAATGGGTGAGATAATATATCTGTGAGCATAATTTCCAGTTCGATACGAGTTGATTAAGACACACTAAGTATATTGATTTATTAAGCAAATTGGTAAACTTAATGCAAATAAAAACCCCTTAGCAAATTAATACGAAGGGGCTTATGTTTTTAAATTTGTAAAAAGCTTATTTCATGGTAACAAACTCTTCTGAGCCTGTTGGGTGAATAGCAACAACGGCATCAAAATCAGCTTTAGTTGCGCCCATTTTCATGGCAACTGCAAAACCTTGAATCATTTCATCAACTGCAAAACCAATACCATGTAGGCCAACTACTTTTTCGTCTGGGCCGGCACATACAAGTTTCATCTTACAAGGCTGACGATGTTTGGTTACGGCTGTGTACATAGCTGTAAAACCAGATTGGTAAATTTTAACGTTTTCTTCACCATACTGGGAAATAGCTTCTTGCTCAGTTAAACCAATAGTACCAATTGGTGGGTGACTAAATACAACCGTAGGAACTAAGCTGTAATCCATTTTTAAATCATCAGGTAGTTCTTTATTAAATAAGCGCTCAGATAAGGTACGGCCTGCTTTTACTGCTACTGGTGTAAGTTCAATACCGTTTTCGATGATATCGCCAACTGCGTATACATTTTCAGCTGTCGTATTTTGATACTCATCAACTTTTACAAAACCACTGCTGTTTACTTCTACGCCTGCGGCTGCAACGTTAATAGCATTGGTTGTTGGCTCGCGACCAATTGCCCAAATAACTTGGTCAACGTTATGAGTTTTACCGTTATCTAAATGCAGTGTTACAGACCCATCATCTTCTTTTATCAATTTATTTGGTACAGAATGAGTGTGTAAAGTAGGGCCTTCGGCAGCCATTACTTCAACAAGTGTATCTACAATGTACGAATCAAAGCTGCGAAGTGGAGCGTGTTTACGTACAAATAAATGCGTCTCAGTACCTAGGCCGTGTAATACACCAGCAAGCTCAACGGCTATGTAGCCTGCGCCAATAACGGCAACGCGCTTAGGCTGTTCTTTTAGTTCAAAAAAGCCATTTGAATCAATGCCGTGCTCAGCACCTTCAATATTTGGAATACTTGGGCGCCCACCAACTGCAATTAATATATGGTCGGCTGTGTAATGCTCGCCATTTACTTCAACTGTTTTATTATCTACAAATTTAGCAAAGCCTTTAATTACAGTAACGCCATTGCTGGCAAGGCCACTGTCATAACCTTTATGAATTCGGCCTATGTAGGCTTCGCGGCTTTCTACTAACTTGCTCCAGTCAAAACCTTTAACTTCAACATTAAAGCCGTAATCTGGGGCATATAAATTAATTGCTTCAGCAACCTGAGCACCATGCCACATTACTTTTTTAGGTACGCAGCCTACGTTTACACACGTGCCGCCCATGTGCTTTGCTTCTATAAGTGCTACTTTAGCGCCACGCATCGCTGCTCTATTTGCAGAGGCAATACCACCACTGCCACCACCGATTGCAATATAATCAAAGTGTTGTGTCATTTTATGTCCTTAGGCGTTGAGTTTTATGCGCATTAGCATAACATTAAGTTTTAAAAATAAAGAGTGTTTAGGTGACCTATGTTTAGTAAAAAAACATTCGAATTTATCACTTTGCTTGAACAAAACAATAATAGAGAGCGGTTTAACAGTCACAAAATCAGGATATCAAGAATACGTAACAGAGGCCGCTTTAGATTTTATTAGGCAAAGTAAGCGCCATTTACCGATTAGATAAGAGTTGTTTTTTTATTTTTAGACCCAATTTAAACGTAATGCATTAACGCAAAGAGAGTATTTATGAGCAACCCATTAATTGGCCTTGAAGGCTTACCACCATTTTCAAAAATAAAGCCTGAGTACGTAGTACCAGCACTTAAAGACGGTATTGAGCTTTGTCGTAAAGCCATTGATGACGTACTTGCAAAAGGGTCGTACACGTGGGATGACTTAGTATTACCCCTTGAAGAAGCTGACGATAAATTATCGCGCATGTTCTCCCCTGTATCGCATTTAAATTCAGTAATGAATAACGACGAATTACGCGAAGCTTACGAGCAGTGCTTACCGTTAATATCTGAATATTCAACATTTGTAGGTCAGCATCAAGGTTTATACAACGCGTATAGTACGCTTTATAGCAGCGACGAATTTAAAACGCTGACTACAGCACAGCAAAAAACAATAACTAATGCGCTGCGTGATTTTAAATTATCGGGTATTGCATTAGCGCCGAAGCAGCAAAAACGCTACGGTGAAATAAGCTCGCGTTTATCAGAGCTTGCTTCTAAGTTTGGTAATAACGTAATGGATGCGACCTTAGCGTGGCACAAACACATTACTGACGAAGCCGATTTAGCCGGTTTACCAGAATCAGCCTTAGCACTTGCAGCCGACACTGCAAAAAGTAAAGAATTAGACGGTTGGGTATTTACCCTTGATTTTCCGTCGTACTTGCCAATTATGACTTATGCAGATAACCGCGAGCTTCGCAGAGAAACCTACACTGCGTTTTCTACCCGCGCATCCGATCAAGGCCCTAACGCCGGTGAATTTGATAATTCTGATATTATGAGTGAGGAGCTTGCGCTTCGCCATGAACTTGCACAGTTACTAGGATTCAACAGCTACGCTGAAAAATCACTGGCAACTAAAATGGCCGAAACACCGGCGCAAGTATTCTCGTTTTTAGAAGACCTAGCGGCTAAATCAAAACCACAAGCAGAGCAAGAAGTGGCAGAGCTAAAAGCTTACGCTGAGCAAAAGCATGGTATTTCTGAATTGCAGGCATGGGATTTTGGTTACTACAGCGAAAAACTTAAGCAAGAAAAATACGCAATTTCAGACGAAGTACTACGTCCTTACTTCCCAGCAAATAAAGTATTAAGTGGCTTATTCGAAACCGTTAACCGCTTATTTGGTATTAGCGTAAAAGAAGTTACTGACTTTGACAGCTACCACAAAGATGTACGCTTTTTTGAAATTGTAGACAGCAGCAATACCCTACGCGGACGTTTTTATCTCGATTTATATGCGCGCGACCGTAAACGCGGCGGTGCGTGGATGGACGACTGTATGGGTCGTAAAGTACGTGCTAACGGCGAGTTACAAACACCGGTTGCTTATTTAGTATGTAACTTTAATAAAGCGGTAGGCGATAAGCCTGCGCTGTTTACTCATGACGAAGTGACAACCTTGTTCCACGAGTTTGGCCATGGTATTCATCACATGTTAACTCAAGTTGATGCAGCACCAGTAGCGGGTATTAATGGGGTTGCTTGGGATGCAGTAGAGCTTCCTAGTCAGTTCTTAGAAAACTGGTGTTATGAAGAAGAAGCACTGAGCTTTATTTCAGGTCATTATGAAACGGGCGAGCCGTTACCTAAAGAGCTACTTGATAAGTTACTAGCGGCTAAAAACTATAACTCAGGCATGCAAATGCTGCGTCAAATTGAGTTCTCGTTATTCGACTTTAAAATCCACAATGATTATAAAGCCGGTGAAGAATGCCAAATTCAAACGGTATTAAACGATGTACGTAGCCGCACGTCGGTGGTTAATCCGCCTGAGTTTAATCGTTTTCAACATGGTTTTAGTCATATCTTTGCTGGTGGTTATAGTGCTGGTTACTATTCATATAAGTGGGCTGAAGTTCTTTCTTCTGATGCATTTTCTAAGTTTGAAGAAGAAGGTATTTTTAACCCAGAAACAGGGCAAGCCTTCATGCAAAATATTTTAGAAAAAGGCGGCAGTGAGGAGCCGATGGAGCTATTTAAAAAATTCCGTGGCCGCGAGCCAAATGTAGATGCTTTACTGCGTCATAGTGGTATTGCGGCTTAAAAATAAATTTTTTAGCACAAACTAAACTAAAGCGCCTTGATGGCGCTTTTTTATTATCTAAATTTTACCCTAAAATTTTTAGTAAATTCAGTCTACCAAGCTATGCTCTTAACATACCTAACAAAATGGACTAGGGCATGGCAAAGCTAATATTGGCAATTGATGACGATAAGTTGGTTCACCATATAATTGAGGAGTCTTTAGCAGGTTTTTGTAAAATTATTCATGCGAAAAATGGTGATGAAGGTTTAAGACTCACAAAAAAATACAAGCCAGATATTATCTTACTCGATATAGAAATGCCGGGTAAATCAGGTTTTGACGTTTGCCAAGTCATTAAAAAAAATGAGCAGACCAAAGACATCCCCGTTATGTTTCTATCATCCAATATCGAGTTGGCTGATCGTGTAAAAGGTTACAGTGCTGGTGCATCTGACTATATAGCTAAGCCTTTTAATGCCCAAGAATTGATGGCGCGCATAAAGGTGCTTTATGAATATCGTCAACAAGGCATAAAGTTAAAAAATGATGTAGAGCATGCAGAAAAAACGGCCCAAATAGCCATGACTGAATCCGGAGATATGGGGCGAATAATGCGTTTTTTTGGGCAAAGTTACCATGCTAATAATTTTCAATTATTAAGCGAATATTTTTTAGCATTTTTTACTCCTTTCAATTTAGATGTCGTGGTTGTGTTTTGGTACAAAAGCCAAGGTATATTTTATAGCTTACAAAGTGCGGTGTGCCCATTAGAGCAAGAATTGCTAGAACAACATAGGTATGCGCAGCGGTTTGTTGATGTTGGTGCCAGCACCATTATTAACTACCCTAAAGTATCATTACTGATAAAAAATATGCCCGTTGACGATAGTGCTAAATTTGGACGTTACAAAGATTTGTTTCCGCACATTTTGGAGATCACCAATGAAAAAGCGATCACCATACAAAATAATGAAAATAGCAACGAACAGGCCGCGCAAATAGGCATTGCGCTTGAAGATATAGTAAAACAATTAGTTTCTCAGAATCAGGCACAAAACAGTATTACTAAACAGTTTATAGAACAATTACATGAGCTTGATTGTGCAATTAAACTGCAAAAAGAAAGTGATAAGCTTTGTGACTTAACACCTTACTTTACTAAGCTAGATCAAACTATGCAGCTATTTACTTCTGCTAATAGCGATTTAGCATTTATTAAATGTCAGCTTAAGCAAATTAATGAAACTCGCAATGAGTTACTCGCTAGCTTGCGTAGTAACGCTGGTGAACTTGTCTTACAAAATACCACTGAAAATAATGATATAGAGCTATTTTAGTGCTTTAACTTGCACTGATTGATATACTGATCAGGTATTTTATCGTCGGAGTGTATAGTGGTTATTCAGTGTGTTTTTAAAGAGTGTCGCCCTTATTTAAATGAGTTAGAAACACGTTTTGGTTTGGCTCAGTGGGCAGAACAAAGCAATGGTTTTAGCCTACATTATGACGATAGTGGCTTGAGTTTATATAAAACAGATGAACCCAAATTAGGCGCAATCAATGTTGATTTTGTAACCGGTGCAGCGGCACATAGACGTAAGTTTGGTGGGGGGAAAGGCCAAGCAATTGCAAAAGCGGTTGGCTTAAACAAAGGGGCAACGCCCGTTGTGCTTGATGCAACAGCAGGCTTAGGTCGTGATGGTTTTGTACTTGCGTCACTAGGGTGCAACGTTATATTGCATGAACGTCATCCCGTAGTGGCCGCGTTATTGTATGATGGTTTACAGCGCGCTTATAACGACATAGAAATTGGCTCATGGATGAAGCAAAGTATGAGCCTCATATTTGGTTCGAGCCATACGTTACTATCGCAATGTGAAAGCATCCCTGATGTAGTTTATTTAGATCCTATGTTCCCGCATCGTGAAAAATCAGCTCTTGTTAAAAAAGAAATGCGTGTATTCCAAGAGCTTGTTGGTGCAGATACCGACGCCGACGATTTACTCGAATTCGCCTACCCACTCGCCAGTAAACGCGTAGTAGTAAAGCGCCCCGATTACGCCCCATTTTTAAATGATCAAACCCCAAGTATGCAAATTAAAACTAAAAAAAATCGCTTTGATGTGTATGTAAAAGCGGCAATGGTTTAAACACTAAGCATAGATTGGTGTTTTTATACAATAAGCCGGCTCATGTAAGAAGCATTATATTGGGCTGGATCTTAGGATCTAGCTTTTTGAATCTAGGATCTTGTGGCATTTTCATGTTAGAATTCGCGCAATTTTTGGCATAGGTAAGTAGCATAGCAATGATCTTAGATGATATTCGCGTTGTTTTAGTTAACACATCACACTCAGGCAATATTGGCTCAGCAGCTCGCGCCATGAAAACCATGGGTTTATCAAAACTTTATTTAGTTGACCCCGCATGTGAAATAGACAGCCACGCGAGTGCTTTGTCTGCAGGTGCCAGTGATGTTTTAGGCAATGCAGTTATTGTTGGGACTGTTGAAGAAGCGATTGCCGATTGTGCATTAACAATTGGCACCAGTGCGCGCTCGCGTACGCTTTCTTGGCCTATGGTTGAACCACGTGAATGTGGTGAAAAACTGGTTGCAGAAGCTGTAAATGGCCCTGTAGCACTTGTGTTTGGTCGTGAAAACAGTGGTTTAAGCAACGATGAGTTACAGCTTTGTAATTACCATGTATGCATCCCTGCGAATCCTGAATATAGCTCGCTTAACTTAGCGATGGCAGTGCAAACGTTGTGCTACGAAACACGCATGGCGTTTTTAAATCAACAGCCTAAAAAGGTTGAAGAGGATGACACAGTTTACCCGAGTTCAAAACAAACAGAGCTATTTTACGATCACCTTGAAGAGACACTGTTTAAAACTGGCTTCATAATAAAACAGCACCCAGGTATTGTAATGACAAAGCTACGTCGCTTATTTAACCGTGCTCGTCCAGAAGATGCCGAAATGAACATTTTACGCGGTATTCTCACCTCAATTAATAAGTCTATCCCTAAGTAACTTAGGTATAGCGATTAGTTATAAAAGACCGAGACTAATTAAGGCGCTAATACTTGACTAAATTACTCAGGTAATTACAATGGCCGTAATACTTGACTAAAGAGGTCAAGTATTGAAAATTTGTTAACTCTACAATTTAAAAGTAAGAGTGTTTAAATCAAATTTTTATCAAGTGATAATACTTGACTAATCTACTCTGGTAATTAAAATTTGCACTCTTTGTGCAGGGGGCGTTATGAAGTTAACATCAAAAGGCAGATATGCCGTTACAGCGATGCTGGATGTTGCACTGCACACAGGTGTAGGTCCTGTAGCCCTTGCTGATATTTCACAGCGACAAGAAATTTCTTTGTCATACCTTGAACAATTATTTGCCCGTTTACGTAAAAATGGCTTAGTAAGTTCTGTTCGTGGGCCTGGTGGTGGTTATTTACTAGGGCGAGAAACGAACGTTATTTCTGTTGGCGATATTATTAGCGCCGTAGACGAATCGGTCGATGCAACACGTTGCCAAGGTGCCGATACCGGCTGTCAGAGTGGCATGCGTTGTTTAACACATAATTTGTGGTCAGATTTAAGCGCACGTATAGAAGAATTTTTAAACAATATTACCCTTGCTGAATTGGTGGAAAAGTCAGATGTGAAAGAAATAGCATCGCGCCAAGATAACAGTATTAATAATGCAATCAAGCAGTTGGAAAACATTCAAGTAAGCTGTCAACTTTAAAGTTGACCTGCAGCGGAGAGAGAAATGAAGTTACCGATTTATTTAGATTACGCAGCGACCACGCCTGTTGACGAACGTGTTGCTAAAGAAATGATGCAATGCCTGACAATGGACGGTAAATTTGGTAACCCTGCGTCACGTTCACACCGTTTTGGTTGGCAAGCAGAAGAAGCCGTTGACCAAGCGCGTAATGATATTGCGGATTTAATTAATGCAGACCCACGTGAAATAGTTTTCACTTCGGGTGCAACTGAATCAAATAACCTTGCTATTAAAGGTGCCGCACAGTTTTACAAAAAGAAAGGTAAGCACGTTATTACCGCTAAAACTGAGCACAAAGCTGTTATCGACACATGTCGTGAGCTTGAGCGCCAAGGTTTTGAAGTAACGTATATGGACGTTGAAGAAAACGGCCTACTTGATTTACAAAAACTTGCCGACACAATGCGTGACGACACAGTACTTGTAAGCATCATGCATGTTAATAACGAGCTAGGTGTAATTCAAGATATCGCGACTATTGGCGAAATGTGTCGCGAACGTAAAATTATGTTCCACGTAGATGCAGCGCAAAGTGCGGGTAAAGTACTTATCGACATACAGCAGCTTAAAGTTGATTTTATGTCGTTCTCTGCACACAAAGCGTACGGTCCTAAAGGTGTTGGTGCACTTTACGTTCGTCGTAAACCACGTGCTCGCCTTGAAGCGCAAATGCACGGTGGCGGACATGAACGCGGTATGCGCTCTGGTACGCTTGCTACTCACCAATTAGTGGGTATGGGGACTGCATTTAGAATCGCCAAAGAAGATTTTGAAAAAGATTACGCACACATCAGTGCATTACGTAAACGTCTAATTGACGGCATTATGTCTGATATGGACGAAGTATACTTTAACGGCACACAAGACCAATCAGTACCAGGTATTATAAACATCAGCTTTAACTTTGTTGAAGGTGAGTCGTTACTTATGGCAGTAAAAGACATTGCAGTATCGTCAGGTTCAGCCTGTACATCTGCAAGCTTAGAGCCTTCTTATGTACTGCGTGCACTTGGCCGTAACGACGAATTAGCACATAGCTCAATTCGTTTTAGTATTGGTCGCTTTACTACCGAAGAAGAGATTGATTACACCGTTGAATTAATGAAAAACTCTATCGGTCGCCTACGTGAAATGTCTCCACTTTGGGAGATGCATCAAGAAGGTATTGATTTAGATTCAGTTGAATGGGCCCACCACTAATAGTGTGAGCACATACCCTAGCAGGTAATGAGGATAGAATAATGGCTTATAGTGATAAAGTAATCGACCACGTAGAAAACCCACGTAACGTAGGTACTCTAGATAAGAACGATCCGTCAGTGGCAACGGGTATGGTAGGCGCACCAGCATGTGGTGACGTAATGAAATTGCAAATCAAAGTATCAGCCGAAGGCGTTATTGAAGATGCAAAATTCAAGACCTATGGTTGTGGTAGTGCAATTGCTTCATCTTCACTTGTAACAGAGTGGGTTAAGGGTAAAACATTAGACGAAGCAGCGACAATTAAAAACACTGATATCAGTGCAGAGCTTGAATTACCACCAGTGAAAATTCACTGTTCAATTTTAGCCGAAGACGCAATTCAAGCAGCAATTGCAGACTACAAAAGTAAACAAGCGAAGTAAGAAGAGAAACTCATGGCAGTGACATTGACAGATGCGGCAGCAAACCGCGTACAATCATTTTTAGCAAACCGCGGTAAAGGTTTAGGCCTGCGCGTTGGCATTAAAACGACGGGCTGTTCAGGTCTTGCTTATGTACTTGAGTTTGTTGACGATTTAAACGAAGACGATGAAACTTTTGCGGCTAAAGGTGTCACATTAATTGTTGACGCTAAAAGCTTAGTTTACATCGATGGCACAGAGCTCGACTACACTAAAGAAGGCTTAAATGAAGGGTTTAAATTTAGAAATCCTAACCAAGCAGATGAGTGTGGTTGTGGCGAAAGCTTTACCGTTTAAGCTTTAAATATCTTTGTAGTATAAATAAGCCCTGCCAGTTAATGTAGGGCTTTGTTATTTTTGAAATTAATTTCTGAATATTATTGGTTGAAGTTATGCGTTACTTTGAATTATTTGCAGTCCCCGTTGATTACAATATTGATTTAGCAACAGTTAACAAGCACTACTTGGAATTACAGCGTACTGTACATCCTGATCGCCACGCGAATGCGAGCAGCCGCGATAAATTAATGGCCGTGCAAAGCGCCGCCGAAATTAACGATGCGTTGCAAATATTAAAGCACCCAGTAAAGCGTGCCGAGTACATGCTGAGCGAGCTAGGCGTTGATATTCGTGCAGAGCAGCAAACCTTACAAGATCCAATGTTTTTAATGCAGCAAATGGAACTTCGCGAAGAACTTGAAGAGCTAACATCAGCAAGCGATCCTGATACTGCGATTGCAAATTTTGAAAAACAAATTAAGCAACTAAACAATCAATACAGTGCACAACTTGCTGAACAACTAGCAAGTAACGATGAGCAGCAATATCAGCTTGCTGCAGATAATATTCGCAGACTGAAGTTTGTTTATAAGTTACGTGACGAACTAGAGCGCATTGAAGACAGTTTATTTGACGATTAATTACTTGCTGCAAAGCGAGCAACACGAGTTTAAAGAGCATTATGGCATTATTGCAAATTGCTGAGCCGGGGCAGAGCGCGGCACCACACGAACATAAACTAGCGATTGGTATTGACCTTGGTACAACCAATTCATTGGTAGCAACAGTGCAAAGTGGCGAAGCCCGCACGTTAACTGATGATCTTGGCGCGGCTATGTTACCGTCGGTTGTGCGTTATCAAGCAGGTGGTATTACCGTTGGCGCAGAGGCAGCGCAAGCTGCAACGCAAGATCCTGCGAATACACTTATTTCGGTTAAGCGTTTTTTAGGTAAAACTCAGACTGAAATAGAGCAAAGTTATGGCCAATTACCGTATCAGTTCTGTGAAGATAATGGTGCGCTAGCAATAGAAACTGCGGCAGGTAAAATCAGTCCAATTAAAGCATCAAGCCACATTTTAGCTGCATTAAAAGCACGTGCCGAACAAAGCTTTGGCAATCAAGAGATTTTAGGTGCTGTGATTACTGTACCAGCGTACTTTGATGACGCGCAGCGCCAAAGTACTAAAGATGCAGCAGAGCTTGCAGGCATTAACGTACTGCGTTTATTAAATGAGCCAACAGCAGCAGCCGTTGCTTATGGCTTAGATTCTGGCCAAGAAGGTATTATTGCTGTTTACGACTTAGGCGGTGGTACGTTTGATATATCAGTACTTAGACTACATCAAGGTGTATTTGAAGTAATGGCAACGGGCGGCGACTCTAGCCTCGGTGGCGATGACTTTGACTCGCTCCTTGTTGATTACTTTAAACAGCAAACTGGTGTGTCAGCGTTATCATCTTCAGTTTTACGTTTATTCATCAATAAAGCAAAAGCGTGTAAAGAAGCACTTAGCCAATATGCAAAAGTGAATGTAGGTCTTGAGTTTGACGATCAAAAATATACGGTAGAAGTAACACGCGAAACCTTTGATGAGCTGGCTATGCCATTGGTTAAAAAAACGCTGCGTTCGTGTCGACGTGCTGTAAAAGACGCTGGCATAGAAAACGAAGACGTACTGCAAGTTATTATGGTCGGCGGTTCAACCCGTATGCCACTAGTGCGTAGCCAAGTTCAAAGCTTTTTTGATAAAGAGCCGCTAACCTCTATCGACCCTGATCGCGTTGTCGCCTTAGGCGCTGCACTTCAAGCTGACGTATTAATTGGCAACAAGCCCGATTCTGACATGTTATTGCTTGATGTTTTACCGTTATCGCTAGGTCTTGAAACTATGGGTGGTTTAGTTGAAAAAATCATTCCGCGCAATACGACGATTCCGGTAGCACGCGCGCAAGAATTTACGACGTTTAAAGACGGCCAAACCGCTATGTCATTACATGTGCTGCAAGGCGAGCGTGAGCTTGTTGATGATTGTCGATCACTTGCTAAGTTTAGCTTAAAAGGTATTCCGCCAATGGCGGCAGGTGCTGCGCATATTCGTGTTACCTTCAAAGTTGATGCCGATGGTCTATTAAGTGTTTCAGCTATGGAAAAATCAACAGGCGTACAAGCGGAGATTCAAGTTAAACCGTCGTTTGGTTTATCTGACGATCAGGTCGCTAATATGCTAAAAGAGTCAATGAGTAACGCTAAAGGCGATATGCAAGCACGTATGCTTAAAGAGCAACAAGTAGAAGCACTGCGCGTAATTGAAGCGCTTAATGCATCACTTGCAAGCGATGGATCATTACTAGACGATACGCAACTAGCAAACTTACGCGCTGAAATTGCAGAACTAGTAAAAGTGCGCGAAAATGCACAAGAACCAAACGAAATTAAAGCCGCTATCGAAAAAATCGATAATGCGAGTAGCGACTTTGCATCGCGCAGAATGGATGCATCAATTAAAAAGGCCCTTACAGGGCAGTCAGTAGACAACATTTAAGAGAGATTAGAATGCCACAAATTGTTTTTCTTCCACATCCTGAATTATGTCCTGACGGCGCTGCAATTGAAGCTCCTACAGGCCAAACGGTACTCGACGCTGCACTTAAAAATGGTATTAGCATTGCACATGCCTGTGAAAAGTCGTGTGCATGTACTACGTGTCACTTAGTGATTCGCGAAGGATTTGATTCACTTGACGAAAGTGATGAACTAGAGGATGACATGCTAGATAAAGCATGGGGTTTAGAGCCAGAGTCACGCCTTGGTTGCCAAGCAATTATAAGAGATGAAGACCTAGTAGTTGAAATACCTAAGTACAATCTCAATATCGTTAATGAAGAGCACTAGTTTTTAACGATGTATTTTTTAAAAGCCGCTGTTTGATACAGCGGCTTTTTTGTTTGTCAATTGTAAGCGCAACGAGTAAAGCTCGTAGGTTATTCTGTAGACGCGCAGCTTGCTGGCGTGACGCGCAAAGCCCGCAAGTTATGTTGTAGACGCGCAGCTTGCTGGCGTGACGCGCAAAGCCCGCAAGTTATGTTGTAGACGCACAGCTTGCTGGCGTGATGTGTTTTAGCTCAAGTGTAAAAATATAGAAGCTGCGCTTCTCACGTGAGCAAGCTCAACGTCTACAGTAAATTTTAAATTATACATTTATTTTGTAGACGCGCAGATTGCTGGCGTAATGTGTTTTAGCTTGAAGGTAAATATAGAAGCGGCGCTCCCCACGTGAGCAAGCTCAACATCGAAAGTAAATTTTAAATTATACATTTATTTTGTAGACGCGCAGCTTGCTTGCGTAATGTGTTTTAGCTTGAAGGTAAATATAGAAGCGGCGCTTCCCACGTGAGAAAGCTCAACGTCTACAGCAAACTTTAAGTTATACATTTATTTTGTAGACGCACAGCTTGCTGGCGTGATGTACTTAAAACGTAATTTTGGAGGTGTATTTTGAGTAATCTTATTTTTTCAGACTCATTTATTAACGGTGAATTTTATAAAACGGACACGCATTTTAGCGTTAACGATCCCGCTACCGAAAAAAGTATTGTTGATGTAAGCGATATTGACGAGCAGGGTGTAAGTTTAGCAATAATCGCAGCACAAGGGGCTTTTATTAAGTTAAAAGCCACGAATGCCACCGAGCGAAGTGAAACGCTGATGCGCTGGTATGAGCTAGTTATAAAGCACAAGCAAACACTTGCAGAGCTAATGACCAAAGAGCAAGGTAAACCACTCAAAGAATCCCTTGGTGAGATTGATTACGGTGCCGGTTTTATCAAATGGTTTGCTGAAGAGGCTAAACGTAGTTACGGCGATGTAATTCCGCCAACAGACAACACTCATAGGTTAACTAGCTTTAAGCAACCAGTAGGTGTTGTCGCTGGTATAACGCCTTGGAACTTTCCTGTTGCTATGGTTACTCGCAAAGTAGCTCCAGCTTACGCAGCAGGCTGTAGCTTTATATTAAAACCTTCTGAACACACGCCGCTTTGCGCCATTGCACTCGCTTATCTAGCCGATCAAGCTGGTTTTGTAAAAGGTGCATTTAACGTGCTTGTATCGCAAGATGCTAAAACAGTAGGAAAAATGCTGACTGACTCAGACGTTGTTCGTAAATTCACATTTACCGGCTCCACAGGTGTAGGTAAGCAGTTACTATCACAGTGCGCTTCTACCATTAAACGTACTTCAATGGAACTTGGCGGTAACGCGCCTTTTATTATTTTTGATAGTGCTGAATTAGATGAAGCCGTTGAAGGGTTAATGGCGGCTAAATTTAGAAATAGCGGACAGGCCTGTGTTGCTGCAAACCGTATTTTTATACAGCGTAATATTCTCGACAAAGTACTTTCAAAAATTACCCCTAAGGTTACCGCATTAAAAGTAGCAAATGGTTTTGAAGACGATGTTGATATTGGTCCACTCATTTACCCTAAAGCAAAAGAGAAAGTACAACAGTTAATACAAGATGCACTCGATAAAGGCGCTACCCTTATTGGCGATAATAGTGATTTAGGTGGCAGCTTTCAAAATCCATTAATAGTAAATAATGTAACCACTGAGATGGATATTTACCACGAAGAGGTATTTGGCCCAGTATTAACGGTTATTCCTTTTGATGAAGAAAGCGAAGTGCTTGCGCTTGCTAACGATGTACCATTTGGTTTAGCAGCGTATTTTTACAGCCAGAATATCAAGCAAATTTACCGAATAAGTGAAGGGCTTGAATTTGGCATGATCGGTGTAAATGAAGGTGTTATATCAAACCCTGTTGCACCATTTGGTGGTGTAAAGCAATCAGGTTTAGGGCGCGAAGGAGGGCACCAAGGGCTTGATGAATACCTAGAAGAAAAGTACGTGTGCATTAAGGTTTAGCACACTTGCAAGCGCGGCTAAAGCTGCGCTTATCTTTTGCAGTAAATAGTTCAGCCAACTTGGTTTATTACACTAATGTGGCAGATATATGATCTTTACTCTTTGCTGTTGCCTCACAAAGCCCTAAATGCTACCTTTGCAGCAGCATATTTGTTAAATAAAAATTAATAAAAAAAGAATTTCTATAAGTAGAAATAACCCCGTGTGTAAATGCCACCGCAAGGTGGCATTTTTTTAAGGTTGCTTTTAAAGTAAGCCCTAATATTATTTACAAATATTTACTACGGGGCCTTGTAATCGTTCCACGAGGTCCGTAATTCAATTAGCCAAATCCCCCCTGAAAGCGTCGCTTACCTCCTTAATTAAGCAATTTATTTTAAGGTAAGAAAACTTTGTTGATATCAAGGTAAAGCCTCACTCAATTATAAAAAACGCATAATTGTAGTTCAATCAATAGAACTTCATTTTATAAGGGCCCAAACTCACTCTAATAACTTGATTTAACTTATATTTGAAAGCAAAATACCGCCTTTGTTTAGTACTAGGGTTTAAATAAACTCGTTAATCCTAGGGCGTGTTGACCTTTCGTGATTGATTTTTCAGCTGACTAGCTGACTGTTTGGTTTTTAGGCAAGGCAGAGCCTATGGTGTGTGGTTATTCCCCATAAATAGTCGATAACGCAGCATAAATGGCAAACATGCGCTGCCCTTTGGGTTCTTTCTAGGGACGATTAACTATTTGTTGATCGGTTTTTATTTATTCCTGCAGGGATGTTAGTCATTAGAGTAACGCAAGAGTAGTTACCGATCTCACTGATTTACAAACTTCGCGTTGCGATAAAATAGCCCTAAGAGGAACAAATTTTAATCCTGAAAGGTCAACAGACCCTAAGATCTACAAAAACCACTTTTTTAAATTTAACCAATGGATTTTATTGCAGGAAGTTTATGAAATTATATTATATTTTTTTTATTTTTTTTATTGTTAGCTGTTCAGAAGAAAAAAATAAAAGTCTTCTAGATTATATTAATAATGAAGATGCTAAATCACTTACCGTAAAGGATTTTCAGCGCTACGGACTGTCATGTGTTTCGGCAAGCTCTTTAGGTTTGGCTAAAAACACTCTATCAACTGAAACCTACTCAAAAAATACTGACGCAGTTATAAGTCAAGTTTGCGCAGTGATTACTATCTATGAGCTAAAAAACCCGACCGAGCTTAACGCAGAACTGCTTATGAATGCAGGGATCACTGATATTTATAATGAAGATGGAAGTGTAGATAATTTTGCTCTGGATATTTTAAGAAAAACAATTAGAGGGGAAGGCACAGAGGTAAAAAATCTGAAACAGGTATTTAGTGAATATAAATATAACCGAGAAACAAAATGGCCGAAACAAATAAGTATTTCTTTTGATGACGGCGTATCAATGAAAAGCATTGCTAAAAATGTTGATATTTTTGCTAAGTATGATGCAAGTTTTACATATTTTTTAAGTCATTTTTTTCAATATGATAAAAATACTATGTTGTTTTTGCAGCAAAATGGCGTTGAGATCGGCCACCACTCTACTCTTCATTATAATGCTGTAGATTATACTAAAAAACATGGCATTAAAAAATGGGAAGAAAAAGAAGTTGTTTTGCAGCTTAATGCCATGAAAAATATAGGTCTTGCCGTTAACTCATTTGCTTATCCATACGGTGTGGGAACAGAAGCAACAGATGCTGTGTTAAAAAAATATTTTAAATATATACGAAAGTTCGATTCCAGACCAAATATAGCTTATTTAAACGTTAGTGGTCCTAAAAGAATAATGACATCCTATTCAATTGACTCCCATAGAATTAATCTCGATTCTGTTTTTAAGAAAATTGATAAGTTAAAAGGTGGCGACACTCTATATATAAGTTCACATGTAATCGGTGATTGGGTAAATGAATTCCATATCAGCATTTCCGATTTAGAGAAAATTTTAGATTATGGCACTCAAAAAGGTGTTAATTTTTGCTCGCTCTCAAATTGCTATGATTTCTTAGACAGCTACTATGAGTCTCTGCAAACTAAATAATATCAACATACTTAACTAAGTGGTCTATTTTGAGGTAGAAAACTTTGTTGATAACAAAGCAAAAATTTAGTTATTTAGTTGTTCTAGGTAATTGCTCCTGCATTGTTCCATACCCATGCAGCCGTATATCAGAAATTTTAACGCAGTTAGCGACAAGTTCTATTCCTCAAATTGATTAAGTAACCTGCACTCTGGATATTAAATTTATCTCAAGTCACTATTTCAGCGCTAACTGCGCTGAATTTACTTGCAATAGGTCAACTATTGCAAGTAAAGCTACCTTGTTTTCACTGAGAAATTCAGGTTAGAGAAAAATAAATTTAAATATCACTATGGTTCAATGTTGGTAAATTTTTTAACCAGAGTTCAGGTTAGGTATTATACCAATTTATTAAAGAAATGATCATTCTAGTGCATTAAACAGCTCACTTATTGCGCTAAAATTATTCATATAGAACAACTATATGTCGTAATTTTGCCTTGTTATTGAGCTGTTTTCTTCGCGCCTATAATAGATAACTAATTTAATGCAATTGGTATAAACAAAGCTCAAATTAAATAAATCTGTCGAGTACTGTTTTTAATGCGATTTTTTGGTTTCAAAAATAGTCATATTAAAAGCAAGTAAAAGAGTTACAGTTTACAAGATTGTTTTTTATAGAGGGGATTAGAAATTAAAAAAAGGAAGAAAAATTGGGGCGATTGACGGGGCTTGAACCCGCGACAACCGGAATCACAATCCGGGGCTCTACCAACTGAGCTACAACCGCCACAACACACCTTGTTTGGTGTGGCGCGCATAATACATAAAATAATAAATGTTGTGAAGCTTTTTTGTAAAAAAAACAAAATAAAATAAAATGACTGCTTAGGTCTCAAAATATTAGCTATAGTGTGTTGGTTTTTAATTCACCTAAAATTGAGGACACAAGTTTCATCAGTAGTGAGAATTCATTATTTTATGAGAATGGATTGTAAATTAATGTATGATAACGCTTAAAATTGCTTAATAAATAATATTTGGAGTAAATATGGATTCAGTACTTAATTGGCTTAACGAAAACTCAGGGCTAGTATTGCATTACGGCATTCAAGCTGTTGTTGCGCTTGTTATCTTTTTGCTTGGTAGCCGTATCGCTAAGCTTTGTGCTCGTTTAACTGAAAAAGCGTTCGACAAAAAGAAAGTCGACAAAGCGGTTGGATCATTTGTTTCAAGTATTGTGTACACACTTGTATTTGCTGTCACTATTTTAATGGCACTTTCGCAAATTGGTATCGAAACCACATCGTTCATTGCTATTTTAGGTGCCGCTGGTTTAGCTGTTGGTTTGGCATTACAGGGCTCGCTCTCTAATTTTGCATCTGGGGTTCTTATTATTTTACTTCGTCCGTTTAAATCGGGTGATTATGTAGAAGCAGGCGGAAAAGCCGGAACAATCAAAAAAATCGAAATATTTTCAACTGAAATGCGTACCCCAGATAATAAAGTTATTATCATGCCAAATTCGCAAATAATGTCGGGCGCAATTACTAACTTCTCACGAGAGTCTACTCGTCGTATTGATTTAGTCATTGGTGTTGGTTACGACGCTGATTTACGCCAAGCAAAAGAAGTATTGAAATCAGTACTCGATGCAGAAGCGCGTCTACTAAAAGACCCTGCTTACACTGTGGCTGTATCTGAGTTAGGTGACTCAAGCGTAAACTTTATTGTTCGTCCTTGGGTTAACTCAGCTGACTACTGGCCTACATACTGGTCTTTAATGGAAAATATTAAAATTGCATTAGATGAAGCCGATATTACAATTCCATTTCCACAAATGGATGTTCATTTACACAAACAAGACTAATTTTAAAATGCTTGGCTGTTTTTTGATTGCTTGAGTAACACAATAGCTCATAAACATAATCGTTTATGAGCTATTTAGCTTGCTCTAACAAGCCATGCTTTAATAAAATAGGCGCAAATTAATACAAAGGTTATTTTTAATGAAATTAAAGTTTTTATCAGCTGTAGTTGCTGTATCTGTAGTAACTAACGCATTCGCAGAAGACGCAGTATCTGAGCAAAAAACATGGGAAGTTACCAGTGAGCTAGGCGCAATTATCACTAGCGGTAACACCGAAACGACCACACTCAAAGGTGGTATTAAAATACAGCATAATTTAGAAAGCTGGAACAATGAGTACAAAATCGACGGTATCTACAAAGAAGATGAAGTTGAAAATGATAACGGCAGCAAGGAAAAACAGCGTACAAACGAAAAGTACTCTATTTCTGCTCAAGGTAATTACAAATTAAATGAAAAACACGCTCACCTATTCATTTATGGTTCACACGTATCAGACTACTTTGGCTCATATAGAAGTGAATCAGTAATTTCTGCAGGTTATGGCTTGCGTTTATTAAATGAAAAAACGATGTGGTTGAGCGCCGAGATAGGCCCAGGTTATAAATATTTCACATACCCTGACGACAGCACAGAAACAGATGATAGCGGCAAGCTACTCGCTGGCGAGTCTGACGGAGAAGTGATTGCGCTTGGTAAGTTAGATTACAACTGGAAAATTTCAGATAATGCACGTTTCACTCAGTTAGTGGCTATCGAATATGGTGATACAAACACCAAAACTCGCACTGAAACTGCGTTACTAGCAAAAATCAACGGCTCACTACAAATGAAAGTTGCTTACAACATTACAAACAACTCAGACGTCGCCGATGACAAAGAAAGCACAGATACTGAAACATCATTAACACTTGTTTACAGTTTTTAACACCGTTATAGGATATATAATGGGTAAGCATGCTTACCCATTTTTTTTACTTAAAAAATAATGTAACATGCTGCGGCTCTCTTTATCTTTTTATTGGAAGGAAACTTTGTGAAGTTAATTAAATTAATTACGGTATTGCTTGTTTTTGCAATTGTAACACCATCATTTGCGCAAGGAAGTGGTCAGGGGGTTGCGCCAACAGAACAACAACTTGAACAATTTAAAAAACTTCCCAAGTCACAGCAAAAAGCGTTAGCTGAAAAATACGGTATAGATTTAGATTCACTTGGTTTTTTAGATGCTAGCCAAACATTAGATAAAGAAAAGGGTGATAAACAATTACCTTCAATACTTCCTCGCGATTTAGAAAATGAAGACACTGAAGAGTTAACCGACGAAGAAAAATTCAAACCTAAAGAAGAAGAAATAAAACCATTCGGTTATGAATTATTTTCTGGTGAACCAACCACGTTTGAACCATCTGAAAATGCTTTAGTGCCAAATACCTATGTGGTTGGCCCTGGTGATACATTTACTATTAACTTATATGGCAAAGAGTCATTTAATGGAGAAGTGATAGTTGATCGGGAAGGTCGTCTCGCAATTGATAAGCTTCAACCAGTTAATGTCGCTGGTATGCAATATAACGAAGTTGTTGAGCTAATTAAGCAAAAAGTAGAACAAGAAATGATTGGTGTAAAAGCATTCGTTTCTATGGGGGAAACTCGTACTATAAGAGTAATGGTGCTAGGAGAGGCTTACAAGCCTGGCGCTTATACTATTCCTTCATTATCATCAATAACACATGCCCTATTTGTCAGTGGCGGGTTATCAGACATTGGCTCTTTGCGCAATATTCAGTTAAAGCGTGCGGGGAAAACAATACAAACACTCGATCTATATGACTTACTAATAAAAGGCGATAGTTCAAACGACGTTATTTTAAAGCCGGGTGATGTAGTATTTATACCGCCGGTAGGTAAGCAAGTCACGGTTAGTGGTGAAGTACGTCGACCAGCTATTTTTGAGCTAACAGGCTCAGAGTCAATGGATGATTTAATCGCGATGGCGGGCGGGCTTAAAGCTGAGGCCTATCAGCAAAAAACAGTAGTTGAACGCTTTACAGGTAATAGCTCTAAAACTATTCTACAACTCGATCTGACTAAAAGTACTGAATATAAGCCTAGAAATGGCGACACAATAAAAGTGCCTACATCAAGTGATGAGTTAGATAACGCTGTAACGTTGTTGGGAGCTGTTACTTATCCTGGTAACTATTCTTGGCAACAAGGAGATAAAATCAGTCGTTTGTTTACCTCTATTAAAAGCGACTTATTACCTACTGCGGATTATGAATATGCACTTGTTGTCCGTGAAATTAATCAAAAAGGTGACATTGAAATATATCAATTTTCACCTATTGAAGCTTCAAAGCAAAATAGTAAAAGTGATATAGCGCTTCAGCCTAGAGATATTATTGTCATTTTTAGCCGTTTTCAAACAAAACAAGATGAAGAAACAGCGTTAAAAACATTAGCACTAACAAAAGAGCAGTTAGCGTTACGCGAGAGAATCAAGCTGTGGGACAAATACGAAGAAAAACAATTTTATGAGTTTATAGATCTAGGTGGCTCGCTAGAAAAAGAATTAGCAGAGCAATTGGCCGAAGAAGAAAGTCAAAAAATCACTAACATTACTGATTTTCTTAATAGCCAAGAAAAAGAACTAAAAGACAGTGACTACTCAGTTTTTAGCCGAGAAAAACTATTAAAACCTATTATTGCAAAGCTTAATCAACAGTCAACGTATACCAGCCAAGTTAAAATATTTGGGATCCGTGGCGAAGTTCGTTTTAGTGGTGTTTATCCATTACCAGCAAATGCAACAATGAAAGAGGCAGTGCTTGCTGCCGGTGGCTTAAAAGAGTCAACATACCTTGAAAAAGCAGAAATTACACGTTACGACAACGAAAATAAAAGTGCATTAAATCATGTAACTGTTAATTTAAACAAAGCTCTTTCGAGTGACTCTAAAGAGCATTTTGCTATACAAAGTAAAGACTCAATCAGTATTTACCCTATTCCTAACTGGCAAAAAGATCTACAAGTAGAAATTGTCGGTGAAGTACGTTTCCCTGGTGTCTATAGTATTCGTAAAGGTGAAGACCTTACCAATGTATTAAAAAGAGCCGGTGGGTTTACTGAATTCGCTTATCCACAGGGCTCTGTTTTTACTCGTGAATCAATTAGGTTTCAAGAACAACAGCAGTTAAATAAGTTATCTGAAGATTTAAGACGCGATATTGCAACCAAAAGCTTTAATAGCTCAGTTACAGATTCATCGCTTAGTTATAAAGATATGGATAGCCTGATTAATGATTTAGCGAAGGTAAAAGCGGTAGGTCGCTTAGTTGTAAATTTAACAGCTATCGAACAGGGTAAAGAGCATTTACCACTACAAAACCAAGACATACTTTACATTCCAACAAAAAGTAACAGTATTAGTGTTGTAGGAGAGGTTAACTTTGCTACGTCGCATATTTACAATCCAGCTTTGTCACTTGATGATTACATTAATAGAAGCGGTGGGTTTAAACAACGCGCTGATGAAGATCGTATATACATAATTAAAGCCAGTGGTTTAGTTGAAGTACCAAATAGAGGTTCATGGTTTGCATCTAATAAAGCAGATGAGTTGAGCCCAGGCGATACCATAGTAATACCACTGGACACAGAGCATACCGATACTCTAACGTTGTGGAGCACCGCAACACAAATCCTTTACCAAACGGGTATAGCGGTGGCTGCTATTAGTAAACTGTAAACATGAAGTATATTTCTAAAGAGAAATTGGGTCTTCGCTATGATATTTGAACTTATGATGCTGGTTTTTGCATTCGGCTTTTCGTATGCCGTTATATTTGCTATTACGCCATTGGCGGTAAAATTTGGTTTAGTTGATACGCCATGCAATCGCAAACAGCATGATGGGTCGATACCATTAATTGGTGGCTTATCGATTTTTTTGGCGGTATTTATATCAGTTATCGCGTTTTACCCCCTTACAACACAAGTTATTAGCTACTTGGTATGTGCAGGTGCAATTGTTATTTTGGGAGTAGTCGATGACTACCGCCAACTTGGTGTAAAAATACGCTTATGTATACAGGTTGTGGTTGCTTTGGTTATGATAATGGGTAGCGATGTCTATATTCAAAATCTGGGTGATCTCTTCTCCTTTGGTGATGTTAATTTAAGCTGGCTAGGTATTATATTTACAATAATTAGCGTTATAGCCTGTATAAATGCTTTTAACATGATTGATGGCATAGACGGTCTTGCTGGCTCACTGAGTATCCTAACTTTACTTTCAGTCTTTATTTTAATGCTATTGAGTGGCAATTATGCATTTGCTTATCTGCCACTTATTATTGTTGCGACAGTTGTGCCTTATTTAGCTTTTAACTTAGGTGTTAAAGGCCATAAAAATAAGAAAATATTTATGGGTGACGCAGGCTCAATGTTTATTGGCTTAAGCGTAATATGGTTTTTGATGGTAAGTACACAAGCGAGTGAGCCAGCATTTAGGCCCGTTACTGCATTATGGATAATTGCAGTGCCATTAATGGATATGATGGCCATAATAATTCGTCGCACACGTAAAGGCATTTCTCCGTTTCATGCAGATAGAGATCACTTGCATCATATTTTTATGAGAGTAGGCTTCAGTCCTCGTAGAGCTTTGAGTGCAATATTGTTTTTTGCAATCGTAATGAGTTCAGTAGGGATCATCGGTGAAATATTACAAGTACCAGAGTGGTTAATGCTTGCGTTATTTATACTTGTTTTTGTATTTTACGCATTAGCGTTACAGCATTGCTGGAAAGTAGCGCGTTTTTTAAGAAAAAAAAATAGTAAGCATTCATGAATAAAGAGAGAGTTATGAAAAAAAATCACGGTTTTACAATGATGGAATTACTCGTCGTTATTGTTATTTTGGGTTTGCTAATGTCGTTAGTAGCGCCTAAGTTTTTCTCAAAACTAAGTTCATCTGAACGTAAAATTGCTGCAGCGCAAATGTCATCATTTGAAACCGCAATCGATACTTATCGTCTTGATTTAGGTAAATACCCAACAGATCTATCAAAATTACGTCAAGGTGATGAGCCTCGTTGGGATGGCCCGTACTTGCCAAAAGATATCCCGCTAGACCCTTGGGGTAACCCGTATATCTACAAAACACCAGGTACAAACGGTAATCCATACACTTTAAAATCTTATGGTAGTGATGGAAAAGAAGGTGGTACAGACAATAACGCGGATATCATTCATCAATAATGCAATTACACGACTTACTGTTAAATAAATTTAGCATAGATCCGCACGATCTTGAACGTGCAACAAGCTACCAAGCAAAGTACAGTGGCCGGTTAGAGCAAATTCTTGTCAATATGGGGAGCCTGCCAGAGGATCAAGTTGCGTTATTACTTAGTGAATACTTGGATATCCCTTTATTTACTAATGAGCAATACGCAAATTTTACGCCTTTGGTAATCGACAAACCAACGCTCGATATTTTTATAGCTCAAAACTGGGTGCCTATCAGTGAAAGCGCCCAGCATATTGAGTTTGCATGTAAAGATCCGCTAAACCAAGTAATGAATGAATGGTTAATTAAAAACAACCAAGCGTACTCGTTATTTATAGCGAATGAAGTTGATATACAGCTTCTGATTGCTAAATACGAAGAACCAACCGCAGATGTTTTTGACGACAATCCACTTGATGAAGAGGAGCGACTCAAAGAGCTTGCCACAGAAGCACCAACAGTAAACTTACTTAACTCCTTAATTAGTCGTGCATTACGCCAAGGTGCGTCCGATATGCATCTTGAACCTTATCAAGGGCGTTATCGTGCACGTTTTCGTGTTGACGGCGTATTACACGAAGCTGAAACAATTTCGGCTCGCAAACAGTTGCCTATCATTACACGATTAAAAATACTGTCTGGTATGGATATTGCCGAAAAACGTCGTCCGCAAGATGGCAAAATAGAAATGAAAATTGCCAATCAAGAAATCGATATTCGAGTATCGGCTTTGCCTTTAAATGATGGCGAGTCAGTTGTAATGCGTTTTTTACGAAAAGAAAACGTGCGTTACGACATGTCAGTATTAGGTTTGTCTGCTGATATTAATCAAATGATTTTAGAAGACATAAAAACGACCGCTGGGGTTGTATTGCTTACAGGACCAACAGGCTCAGGTAAAACAACGACCTTATACACATTTTTAAACGCCTTAAATAACGATGATGTAAAAATCATTACTTTAGAGGATCCTGTTGAATACCAGCTTCCTGGTATAAACCAAGTACAGGTTAACAGTGACATAGGTTTTGACTTTTCGGCAGGCCTGCGTTCAATTGTACGTCAAGATCCCGACGTCATAATGTTAGGTGAAATACGCGACAAAGAAACAGCACAAATAGCGTTGCAATCAGCGCTAACGGGGCACTTAGTATTTAGTACTGTACATACCAACGATGCAGCCAGTGCGTATACACGTTTACTTGACTTAGGCGTTGAAGAATTTTTACTTAATGCAGCACTCGTATCAATTGTTGCTCAGCGTTTAGCTCGTAAAATTTGTGCGCATTGCTCAGAGCCAGAACCAGATGCACAAAAACTCATAGAAAAATACAACTTAGATAGCTTTGCTCAGCGCTTTAATCTACCAAAAATAGAATTAAAACGTGGCAAAGGCTGCGAGCACTGTAGCCAAACAGGGTATAAAGGCCGTATGGCTGTAACGGAGTATTTACGTTGTGATAGCGAAATAAAAGCAATGCCTAAAGATGCCGACTTTATACCTAAAGCTAAGCAGCATAATCAAAGCTTAAACAGACGCACATTGCTCGAAGATGGTTTATACAAAGCGGTACTTGGGCACACAACTATAGCAGAAGTGATTAGGGTAGCAGGTTAATGCCACTATTTAATTACAAGGCGTACGATGCTTCAGGCGCTAAATCGCAAGGGCAAATAGATGCGCTTAGCCAACAAGATGCTATAGCAAAATTAAAAAGCCAAAAGTTACTAGCCTTTGAAGTAAATGAAGAAAAAAAACACGTATCGTTTGGGCTATCGTTTAATAACAAAATATCGTTATCGGATCTCGAATTTTTAACCGCAGAGCTAAGTTTGTTATTAGCAACAGGGGTTAGAATCGATCGTGGTTTAGATATAATTAGGCGCACCAAAGCAAAGCCTGCATTGGCTAAAATGCTAGGCGACATAAGCAACACAATAAAAAAGGGCAGTAGCTTATCGCAAGCCTGTAGGGCGCATCCTGAGGTATTCGATAACCTTTACTGTAACTTAATTGAGTTAGGTGAAGCCTCAGGGAATTTAAGCGAAATATTTGCAGGACTTGCCAAAGATCTAAAATTTAAACGAGAGCTGCAACGTAAAATAATAGGCTCGCTTACCTACCCCTGCGTTATTTTGTTTGTATGTGTATTAAGTATATTTTTTATATTTAACTTTATCATACCTAAAATGGCCGATATGTTTGGTCAGCTCGACACTATGCCTTGGTACACTGAGCTAATGTTATCTATTAGCGCCTGGATGAATCAATACCAAGGGTTGCTCGTACTAGGGGTTGTAGCTGCAATACCGGCATTAATGTGGGCTTCAAAAAAGCCAGCATTTTTAAAGTGGTGGCACACATCGGCACTTAAACTGCCTGTTGTTGCTAACGCCACTATAACGGTAGAGCGCATACGTTTTAATAGCGGTTTAAGCTTAATGCTTAAAGCCGGTGTACCTATCGATCAAGCCCTTGAGCTCTCAACCGGTAATATTAAAAATCACGTGTTAAATCGCGAGATGAATATTGCCCGTAAAAAAGTTAAACGTGGTAGCCAGCTAACGCCTACACTTGAGCAAACATCTTTGTATCCACCATTTTATATTTCACTACTCGAAGTAGGTGAAGAATCGGGAAACCTCGATATTGTGTTTGAAGAAATAGCCAATCGCTCACGCCAAGATTTTGAAACCTGGACCGACAACATGACCGCATTAATAGAACCATTAATGATTTTATTTATGGGCGGATTTGTCGGTGGTATTGTTGTTGTAATGCTAATGAGCATGATTTCATTAAACGACGTAGGTTTTTAAATGTACTTAGTTACTCGTAGGTTTAATAAAGGGTTTACCCTAATTGAGCTTATTATTGTGCTTAGTATTGTCGGTTTATTATTGGCAGTTGTCGCGCCTATTTCTATTAAAGCGGTTGATAAAACAGAAGCTAAAACAGAGCTGTTAACTACTACAAAGTGGATTAAAAACATTGGTTTTCAAGCGTTCATCGAACAGCAAAATTATGCACTAGAACTCAATGGCAATACATTAAATTTATATTCAAAACCAAGCAACGAGTTGATTAAAACAAAAACCTTAGAATCGCTAAAATTCACCCTGCAGTGGGTTAACTTTAATGCAAATGGTTTTGTTAGTCCGCAACAAATAAATGGCCACTTTAGAGGGCAACCATTATCTATTTCGTTAGAGCTTGCGAATGAAAAATAACAACAATAGCGGGTTTACACTCATAGAGTTACTGGTTGCCACCATTATTTTATTCACCGCTATGGGGGCCGTATCGCTTATTTACCGAGGTGCGTTTATATCAAGCGAAAAAGCCAGCAACCACGTTAACATAGTGGCTAACGTGCCCGCATTATTAAGCCAAATAAAACAAGATGTACAAAATGCAAACCCACAGCAAACGCAATTAAACGGCCAAGGCAGTGCTTGGCAAAGTACATATACGTGGCAAGCCACGGTGCAACAAACTAAAACTGTAACCGACGATGTAAGTAAGTTAGAGTTTGGTGAGCAAATGGCATTAAAAAAGCAATTTAAATTATGGCAAGTTGTTTTAACTATTAACAGCAACGGCATTGTAAAAAACTATACCTTTAACGAAGTAAGCTGGCACGATGCATAAGCAGCAAGGCTTTACCCTTATTGAATTGCTAATATCGGTAACGTTACTGTCGTTACTGATGTTTACTGGTAACTACGTGTATATGCAGTTAGCCTCGCGTTGGGATAAAGAATTGGGCAGTTTTGAACAAAATGCAGCGCAAACTAGAGCTGTTTATCTATTACAAAATACCATTGACGGTATCGAACCTTATTTAATTAAAAATAAAAAAGGTCGTCCAGAAATGTTTTTTGTAGGAGGCACTGATAGCCTATTAGCCATTACTAAGCGCGGCCTTATAGATACACAAAACCCCGAAATATTTCGGCTAACCGCTGTGCAAAATCCCAATGGTAAATACAACCTAGTTTATCAAGCTATATCCGGCAGTGAGTTACTGCTAATTAATAGCGAGCAAAATATAGAGTTTACACAGCAAAAAACCTTATTAACTAACTTAGATGAGGTAAACATAAGTTATTTGGGCTGGAAAAGCCTGGATGAAATGGCAATGCAAACTCCTGGCGTAGTGCCGACTTGGCAAACTAGCTACTCGGGGTTAGATCAGCAACTTACGCCACAAAAAATAAAAATCATCCTCGTTAAAAACCAACAAGTACTCGCGTTTTACAGCCAGTTAGATAAAGAATCTAATAGCTGGTTTAGTAACTATATACAAACAGGTGACTTTTAATGCAGCGCGGTATCTCGGGCATTGCCTTAGTACAAGTACTGCTAATAGTTGCGGTGCTTTCTATATTAGCCTTATATTTTACTCAATCAGCGCGTAACCAAGTGCATAATGCCACCTTAATGGTCGACAAAGCACAAGCCTATGTCGAGCTTCATAACGCCGAAGCCAATATACTGTATGCTTTGCTAACAGAAGACAAAAATCCGCAATCTCGCAAGCAAACAGTTAATCAAAGTAATAGCGCGCTTATTGCAAATTGGAACTTTCATGACAAAGAGTTTAAATACAACGAATATGTAAATATCGCGTTGCAAGATTTACGGGGCTTACTTAATTTACACTACCCTAATAAGCAGCGCTTAACCCAACTATTGACCTACAGTGGTCTAAATGATTATGATGCGCAGCTAACTTCGCAGCAAATAATAGATTGGCAAAGTTTAGATGCACGCAGCGATTACTTACCAAATAATGTAACCGCGCGCCATGCTGCTATTCACGATATTAGTGAGTTAAAACATTTAGGATTACAGCCAAAGCAGTTAAATGCATTGCAGGCTAATACAACGCAATATAAAAGGGGGCTATTTAACCCCATGACAGCGCCAGATTCATTACTTAATGCCTTGTTAAGTAACGACGTAGCAAGTCATGTTATTATGCTGCGTAATGCAAAACAGTTAACAGTAAATGAGTTTGCACAAGTAACGGGTTTTCACGAGAGTGAAGATATTATTTTATACCCGTCAAACTTATTTAAAGTAACCTTGCAAGCGCATGTAGGCGATGCAAACATAAAAAAAGTAATTTATTACCATTTGCAACCAAATAAGCAGCTTGTTGTGAACATTGTTGCAGTTAAGGCGCAGTAGAGTATTTAATGATTAAAAGTAAACTAACATTATGGATAAAAAAGTGGCTGTGCAAAAATGTAGTTTACTACAGCAATGCACCCTATAAGTTTGCTTTAAATGGCGAGCAAAAATTCACTTTAGTACCAATGCCCGTTGTAAGTGATGAAAATAAAAACACAGCCCTAATACAAATAGTAGGGCGTATACATTACTCAGAGCAAAGTGAAAACTACCCCATAGGCAATAAAAAAGAGCTGATTAATTTAATTAAAATTAATAACTCTACTGTTATTAATAAACCTAATACACACAGTGCTTATATTATTAAGGCCCTAGAGCAAGATCAAAGTAAAGTAACGCATTGGCACTTTACTGGCGTGCCTAAAGCATGGTTAAACTTGCCCGAAACTTTATTACTAAGCCAAACACTCAAAACTGAACAAGTTATAAGCAGCAGCGCATTTGCGGCTATGTTTGTAACTCAGCATCAGCAAAGTGTGTTTTCGGCGTTAACAAGTCCGCTCGTTAATAGTGCTGAACGCTTTGCTGCCATGTTTGGCATACCTTGCAAGCATGTTATTAATATTAGCGACCCCGCACAGTACGCCCAAACGCTAATTAAAGGTTTGCAAGCACAACCTAAGCAGCAACTAGCCGCATTTTTTACGTTGCCTTCAGGGCTTTTTACTAAAGCACAGCTAAAAAAATCAGCCATAATATTTAGCGTATTTTTTGGTGCATATGTTGCGTTAACCAGCGGTTATTTAATGTATAAAACACAGTCGCTGCAAAGTGAACTGGCACAAAATAAAGGTGCAGTTAACCAAGCGCTTACTACGTTAGAGCAATTTCAAACTTCGTCCGACACGCTCAAAACGCTGCAAAGTTTTACCCAAAGCCAGCAAATTTCAAGTTCATTGTTTTTTGTACTGCATCCGTTATTTTTATCAGCAGAGCTCAGTAATATACGCTTTGAAGAGGGTCGTTATGTACTACGCGGCACCGCAGATAAAGCCACTAACGCCTTGCAAATAATAATAAACAATCCACGGGTAAATAACGCAAAATTTGACTACCCATCGCGTAAAGAGCGCCGTGGCGAGAGCTTTGTAATTAGCTTTACACTCACAACGTTACAAGATCAAAGCATGCCTACTGCATCCAATATAACTCGTGAGGCTAAATAACCATGTTTGACTTAAAACAGCCTAAACACCAGTTGGCCCTCGCTGCATTAACATTACTTATTACTTTAAAGTTTATAATAGTGCCATTGTTTGATTGGCAAAATGAACAATTGAGTCAGCTTGCTAATTTACAAAAACGTGCCAGCAAATCGCAAAATGTAATTATTAACCAAAACCAAATAAGTAAAACTCAGCAGCAAATTAATGCACAGCTAAAAGCAATTAATAGCTTATTTATTAACTATAAAAGCGAGGCTGAATTTAAATTAGCCATGCAACAGCAAATAGAGCAAACCATTGCCAGCAAGCAGCTGCAAATAAACACCAGTAGCTGGCTTCCTAGTTTGTTAGTCGCTAATGGGCAATTAATGCGCCATCAACTGCGTTTAAATATAAAGGGCAGTACGCTCAATTATATAAAATTAATAACCTTGCTTGAAAACACCGCGCCAAAGGCTGAGTTAAAAACCTTTAATATAAACCTTAAAGGGCAAAATAATGAGCAGCTAGGCCGAGTAGAAGGCACCATAGAGCTTGCTTTTTATATGCAGCAGTCAAAAAGTGAACAAACTACAGCAATGCAGGAGGCGCTATGAATAAACTAACCTTAGCGGCTATTGCGGCATGTACATTATTATTAATTAGCGATATTACGGGGCGTTTTATACAAAAACAGCCGCAGGCACACAACGACTTTGCTGCCGGTATTAATAATATACAGCCTCTGCCTTTATTGTCAGATACGGCAAATACACAGCTAACACAGCTTTACACTAATTATGTTGAGGTGACTAAGCCAGTACAAACAGAGCAAGGCCTGAGTAAAGCAGCGCAAGCGGCGCAAAATGGTGAGTTATTAAGCGTATTTGCAGGCGATTTAGAATTGAGCCTTAAAGCGGTTATTTTTGCACCAATACCTTATGTACTTATAGAACAAAAAAATATAAAAACGCAGCAAACTACGCTAGTTAAATATATAAATGAGCAAAGCGTGGCAGGGTATACGTTAAGTATATTGTCAAATACACAGGTGGCGCTTAATAACGCGCCGCAACATATTACTTTAGTAATGTACCAGCGCGGTTAATTGCTTAATACACTATTGCACGGAAAAATTATGAAACACAGCAAAACACTTATTTTAGGATTACTGGCAAGTGGCGTATTAGCGGGTTGTAACACCACCAATAGCGGTATTGCACCTAAGCCATCGTATTTAAAAAAAGATGCCATAGTAAACGTTAAAGCAAACGATGAAAAAAGCCCAAGTAGCACTAGCGATTCTAAAACCGCAGCTCAGCACGGCATCACGTATTTAGAGCCTTTAGCAAGCAACAAAACAAGCCAAAGCACCCAAGCCGACTTAGCCAGTAAATTTAGCAGTACCGAAACAGTAAAGCTAACTGCCGACAGCTTATTAGTAAAAGACTACCTGCATTATGTGTTTGGTGAGTTACTTAACGTAAATTACATTTTAGGTGAGCAACTTAATAATTCTAAAGATCAAATAACCCTTAATCTGCAAGATGAGCTAAGTAAGCAAAAGCTATTCTCCTTGAGTGAGCAAATGTTGCAAGAGCGCAACATACTCATTCGTTATCAAGAGGGCGTTTACTATATTCATAAAACTGAAAGTGGTAATTCAAGTAACTTAGTGTACGGCTATGGTGCAAGCCCAGAAAACGTCCCTAATTCAGCAAACGAAATTGTACAATTGGCACCCTTTAAAGCGGGCATGCAGGTATCACTAGCAAATACCATTAAGCAGCTGACGGGCGTAGACGCAAGGCCTATGTTTGATCAGCAAGCGGTTATGTTTAAAGGCAAGCGCAGCGACATAATAAAAGCGCTTGAATTTATGCAGTTGGTCGATCAACCCGCATTTAGAAACCGCTCAATAGGCATGTATAAATCAACCTTTATACCGGTTGATGAGCTAGCTAAGCAGCTACAAAGCTTAATGAAGCAAGAGGGTATTTCTGTAAGCATTAATGCCTCAAATGAACAAGCCGTATCGGTCGTGCCAATAGAACGTACTAATACCTTGGTATTTTTCACCAACGACAAACGTTTTATAAAAAGAGTCGCATATTGGGCGAAACAACTTGATCAACCCGCCGATGGCAATCAAGCGCAATATTTTGTGTTTAACCCTGAATTTGCCAGAGCATCAGATTTAGGTGAAAGCCTACAAGCACTATTAGGCGGGGGAGCCTCTCAAAGTTTGAGCAACTCAACCTCAGCGGCGAGCCAAAATAAGCAAATTGGTAATAGTGTTAACGGTGGCAATAATACTAAAAGTAACACCAAGCAAAGTATTTCAGTCAGCGTTGATGGCATGAAAATGGTGGTGGATTCGCGCTCTAACTCACTCATTTTTTACACCACAGGGGATGCATATCGTAATTTACTACCTATGATCAAGCGCCTTGATATAATGCCAAAACAAGTCGTACTCGAAATGATGATTGCCGAAGTCACCCTAACCGATGAGTTTAAACAAGGGGTGGAGTTTGCGTTAACCAATCAAGGCGTAGCAAAGCAAGGTGGCTTTAAGTTAAACAGTACTGATACAGGGCTATCGTACGTACTAAGTGGTATGCAAGGCAGTTTCACTCTGAATTTGCTGCAAAAAAATTCTTATGTAAATGTGCTTTCACGCCCAAGCCTTGCAGTACGCGATGGCGTACAAGCGAGTATAACGGTGGGTAATCGTATTCCTGTGGTGGGCGATATAATTACCGATCCGGTTAATGGCGCGCGCGCCGAGTCTGAATATTTAGAAACTGGTATTAATTTACAGGTTACTCCAACCATCAACGCCCAAGGGGTGGTATTAATGGAGATAACCCAAAAAATAAGTAATCAAGCAAAAGCTACGGGAGCCAATGGCAATCCAATTATTTTTGATCGCTCACTACAAACCGAGGTCATAGCCGGTGATGGGCAAACTATTATGTTGGGCGGCTTAATTAGCGAAAACAGCAGCTTGAATGATCGCTCAGTACCGTTTCTTTCAACAATCCCATTGTTTGGCCGATTATTTGATAGCACCGATAACAACACTAATAAAACAGAGCTAGTGGTATTGGTTACGCCGCGAATCGTTAATTCAACAGCCGAGTGGGATAGTGCCTATAACCAGTTTAAATTGGGCTTAACTGAGCTTAAACTCTCTGAAAGCAAAGCAGATGACAAAAAATAAAAAAACACATAAAAAAACACATAAAAAAACACTAGATTTTGTATAGTTAAAAAGTATTGTTTTTAGTTTTAATAAAAGGGTCATTTTT
>NZ_JACJEM010000033.1:0-52265 GCF_014164085.1 Pseudoalteromonas sp. SG45-5
ATGGGGTCTATTTAACGTTAAGAAAATTACGCTAGAACTAGGCAAAAGTTTTTGTATCTAGTTGTTCTAAATAAAAAATTTTTAACGACGTTATAGTGCAATTTAATTCGTTAAATTGATCAAAGATTTATGCAGGTTGGTATCACATACCAACTCCATTAAATTCTTGAATATAGCAGGAGTAAAAATAGCACTGCCTATACGCTTTTACTTAATAGAATGGGTATCAAGGTAGCTTTAAATAATAAAGCACACCACGCAGTATCATAAACCTCATTAAGCCAACAATAAAATAGAATATGTAACAAAGTATTTTGAATGCGGTGAGCTGCCAAATTAGCCCCACCAATAACAAAATGGTGGGTAGTTAAGGCTAACTTTTATTTTTTCCGTGAAGCGCTAAACGTTCTAGCTTTTCTTTTAAAGAAGGAGGTGCAGAAGCTGCTATTGCATTTAAGTAATCCGCTGTTTGCTCACTCATTTTTCGTGAATTGGTAACTGTAGGACTACCCGACTTATTTGCTGTACTTAATCGCTGAGTGGCTTGAGGGTTTGCAGTGATTTTTATTTGTCCAAGCTCTGCCATTCCAGCGGCTCTAAAATGCGAAAGCATATCCATTTTTAAGTAATTAAGTCTAAGCGCAATAGGTGCAGACACCGCCTCTATCATTAGCGTGCCGTCTCGGTAATTACTAACTCGGCATTTATCACCCAATTTAGGGCCTAAAAAATCTTTTAATAAGGTTTGCTGTGTATCAAGTGCTTGGCTTTTACCCGCATAAGCCGATAAACGATTATTTAACCCCGCCATA
This sequence comes from Pseudoalteromonas sp. SG45-5, assembly GCF_014164085.1. Lineage (NCBI taxonomy): Bacteria > Pseudomonadati > Pseudomonadota > Gammaproteobacteria > Alteromonadales > Pseudoalteromonadaceae > Pseudoalteromonas > Pseudoalteromonas sp. SG45-5. The sequence continues at coordinate 813 of NZ_JACJEM010000033.1, forward strand.
ATATCGGTTAGCGGTTTTGGTGCATATCTATCTTTAGCCATTTTACACCTCGTAAAAGCTCACTTAGACCCAGAGATAATACTCTAGGTCTAAGTATACACTGCGTATTAATACTACGCGCCGGCTATTTGCATTTGCTCTATTAATACTGAGCCAGTTTGAATACCACCACGACGCTCTACGTCACCACCAATAGCAGATATGCCTTTAAACATATCTTTTAAATTACCAGCAATGGTAATTTCGCTTACCGGATATTGAATTTCACCATTTTCAACCCAAAAACCAGCAGCACCACGTGAGTAATCACCCGTTACTGTATTTACGCCCTGCCCCATTAGCTCGGTTACTAATAAGCCTGTGCCCATGGTTTTTAATAGTGCAGTTAAATCGTTATGAGTTTGCTCAACAAGCCAGTTATGTATACCGCCAGCATGACCTGTTGGGGTCATATTCATTTTACGCGCGGCATAGCTTGCTAATAAATAAGTTTGTAACTCGCCGCCTTGAATAATTTCTCTGTCGAATGTTTTAACACCTTCGCTATCAAACGGTGACGATGCCAAACCTTTCAAAATATGCGGACGCTCTGCAATGTTTACGCAATTACTAAATACTTGTGTGCCTAAACTATCAAGTAAAAAACTTGATTTACGATAAAGCGCGCCACCACCAATGGCCGACACTAAGTGACCAAACAATGAGTTTGCAATGTCTGCTCTAAAAACAACCGGCACTTTCATTGTGCCTAACTTTTGGCTGTTTAATTTGGCTAATGTTTCAGCAGCGGCTTCAAGACCCACTGCTGCTGCATCATTTAAACCCGCTTGATCGCGCGCCACTGTGTAAGCAGAGTCCCGTTGCATGTGTTCGCCATCTTGACCTATTACCATAGTGCTAATGCTATGACGAGTACGTGGAAAACCGGTTATCAAACCATGGCTATTACCGTACACACGTAACCCTTGGTGCGATGAAAAACTCGCGCCATCTGAATTAACAATACGCTCATCTGCATTTAATGCAGCCTGCTCAGCTGCATGACAAAGCTCAATACCTTCCTCTGGGCTTACATCCCAAGGATGGTATAAATCTAAATCTTTAGGATTAAATTCAAGTAACTCTTTATCAGCAACGCCATTGAATGGGTCATCCGATGTAAATTTGGCTATATCAATCGCTTTTTCGACTACCGTGCGTAATGTTTTTGGATTTAAATCAGCCGTCGACGCCGAGCCTTTATTATTACCAACATATACGCTAATGCCTAAGCCGCCATCTTGGTTAAACTCAATGGTTTCTACTTCACCCATTCGTGTACTAACCGATAAACCAGACGTACTAGACATGGCCGCTTCTGCAGCTGTCGCGCCTAATTTTTTAGCATGTTCGAGTACTTCTGCTACCGCATCTTTAACTTGCGATATTTGCGAATAAATTGGATCGTTTTGTTGGCTTTTCATAAATTAAGTCCTGAGCCTTAGGGGCATAATGCACGCATTTCTTATATTTAAATGCTAACACACTCAATGCATCACATCAGCTAATATTCCTAAGTATCATATTCATGTATAATGGCAAAAGTTATTTTTATTTAAGAGCACCCCATGGCAAAGAAAAAAGGCAAGCCTGCTGAAATTGAAGAAGAAATTGAATATGTATCAAGAACGGAGCTTAAGCGTGAAGCGCAAGAGTTTCATCAGTTAGGTACTGAAATTGCCAAAATGGGTAAAAAACAGCGCGAACGCCTACCATTAAATGATGATTTAAAAGCGGCCATGGTAGTCGCTGATAAAATTAGCAATAAAAGCGACGCGTACCGCCGTCACTTAAATTACATTGCTAAAACGTTGCGTACTGTAGAAAACATTGACGCTATTAGAGCGATTATCGATGTAATGCTTAATAAAAATAACCAAGCTGAAGTATTGGTCAAAAAAATTGAGCAACTACGTTCAGATTTAATTGAACAAGGCGATGACCTTATTAATGAGACGATTGAGCAGTTTCCGTCTCTTGATCGTCAACAAATGCGCCAATTAGTTCGTAATGCGGCAAAAGAAGCGAAAGCTGAAAAGCCAGGTAAAGGTTATAAAGAGTTATTCCAATATCTCAAAGATGCACATACCGTTACGTATTAGTTTATGTCGTATTAACTTATATTTTATTAAAAAGGTGCTTTGGCACCTTTTTTGTTATAGATCAAACCGCCTTACTGCGTACTTTTTTATAATCGCCCCCTAAATAAATACTTAGGTGCGCGTGATGATTAAACTTCCACAGTGGGATCAAACCCTAATAAACAAATATAATGTGTCTGGCCCCCGTTATACCTCGTATCCCACCGCTTTATCGCTGAGTGATGGCTATCAGCAGCAGGACTTACTTAGTGCTATAGAATCATCAAATAGTCGCTCACTCTCTTTGTATATTCATATTCCGTTTTGTAGCCAGCTTTGCTACTACTGTGGCTGCAATAAAATAATCACACGCCACCAATCTAAAGCAGATATTTATCTCGATTTTTTAGCAAAAGAAATTATTGCTCAGGCTCATTTATTTAAAAACTACACGGTTGAACAATTACATTTAGGTGGCGGTACTCCCACCTTTTTAACCGCAAAACAAATGACCCGTTTAATAAAGCTTTTAGAGCAACACTTTAATTTTACGCGTACAACTGAACGCGGTATTGAAATAGATCCACGTTCGCTTGCCGATAATATGCTTGTTGATTTAAGGATGCTTGGCTTTAATCGTGTCTCATTTGGGATTCAAGACTTTAACGATGACGTACAACTTGCTGTTAATCGCCCACAAAATGCAGATACCGTTAAGCAATTAATTACACAAGCTCGCGAACTGGGGTTTCAATCTATTAATGCAGATATGATTTATGGGCTACCACTGCAAACACCACAGAGCTTTAAACAAACTATAGAGCAACTTATTGAGTTAAGCCCTGATAGAGTATCGGTGTTTAACTATGCGCATTTACCTGAGCGCTTTGCCGCACAGCGAAAAATTAAAGATGTAGATTTACCCAGCGCACATAATAAACTCACCATGTTTAAAAACACGCTGGAGCAAATGACGCAAGCAGGGTATCAGTTTATTGGTATGGACCACTTTGCAAAAATTGATAACGAACTAGCTGTTGCACAAAATAAAGGTAAACTACACCGTAATTTTCAAGGTTACACAACACATGGAAATTGTGATTTATTAGGCTTAGGTGTGTCATCAATTTCACAAATTGGCACTGCCATCTTACAAAATCAAAAAGAATTAAAACATTATTACCACAGCGTAGAAACACAAAGCGGCTGCGCACTTAATAAAGGAATGCACTTAACACATGATGATGTAATTCGTGCTGATGCAATTAAGCAGCTAATTTGTCAGTTTGAATTAGATATACAAGCGTTTAGCGAAAAACATACGCTTGTATTTAATGACTACTTTAAAGATGCGTTAATTACGCTTGCACCGCTCATTAAAGATGAGTTGCTGACGATAACTGAGCATAAAATTAGCGTAACGCCGCGCGGTAACTTATTCATTCGTATTATTTGCATGTGCTTTGACGCTCATTTACGAAAACAAATAAATGCGACGCGTTTTTCAAGAGTGATTTAGCCTGAACTCTGGGTAATAAATACATCGGCACAAAAAAAGCAGACCTAGGTCTGCTTTTTGTATTTGAGTTGTAGCTTTAATTAAAAACTACTTTATCGCTATCTGGAGCGGCTTTAAACTCGATGATAATTTTGGCGCAATCGGCCTTAACCTCATCTTTAAGTGTTTCTTCAGCTTGCCAGCGAGCTTTATCTAGCTTAACAATCTCTTTTTTAGCGTATTTTTTACGTGCATCATGCGTCGGCATTTCTTTAACTACCTGATACATTTTATAAATTCCAGGATATTTAACAGTCAAATCTTGCTCGTTCTCAAAGCTATATTGAGACATAAGTACCCAAATACGTAAACAACCTTCAGAAAACTCACACTGCTCTTCATTCATTGCACGAGCAATTAAATGAATACTATCAGCTAGTTTTGCGTTTCGCTTTAAACGCGACTTTTCAAGCTTTTGCTTTTGTTCAGCCTGCGTTTCAGCAATTAATTTTTTTTGCGCATTTAACTTATACAGCAACTGACCGGCATAGAATGCTAAACCAGCTATGATAGCCGCGCCTAAAAACAAGGCCAAAATTATCGCAGTACTCATTAATTACCCTTAATTACTTATCTTCTTCATCATCTAGCCATTCATTTGCTAGATCATTTGATAGATACTGATCAAAGTCTGAGTTTGAATTATCTTCGTCAATAAAGTCATCTTCAAGCTCTGGCTCATCTTCATCTTCAAGCCCTAACAATTCGCATAAAACCTGATGGCGAGCAATGCGGCTATTAAAGTACTTGGCATCTTTACCCGTTAATAGCTCACCGCCTTCGTGACGCTCTACTAATTTAAGTAAACGCACATCGTTTTCAAGCGCTTCAAGCTCTTGCTCTGGTGTAAACTCAGGTTGCACAACTTTTTTAAGCTCAATTGTTGGCTTTAAGTTACGTTTCATTTCTACTTTTGGTTCAACAGCCGTTGCAACTAATGGCACTGGTTTTTTACTACCAATGCGCTTATCTCTAGAACCTGACTGTGAATTTTGGCTATCGCCATTTAATGCATCTGGTGCATTACGAGAACCAGGCTTAGCACCTTTGGTTTTTTTAACTCGCTGCTCTTTTAATGCACGCATTTCTTTAAGCTTATCTTGGCTTAAACGTACTGGTCCATTTGAAGGGCTTTTGCGTGACTTTTTCGTTCTACTCATATCTTGATCGTCTCACTTAAGAGGTTTTGAGCGAGGTGCAAATTAATGGACATCGCAGTGCTGGCATAGCCAGAAGAATTCAGTTTGCGCTTCAGAGGTTGGGCTTCTCGTGTTATAGCGCCTAAACTAGCTTATCGCCAGTTATTAAACGGTGGGTATTGTAACAGGACAAATAAAAAGGCGGTAGAGAAAACATCTCTACCGCCTGCTAATCTGAGCGCCATTATCTGGACACTTCTCCCTTCGACTTTTTTTAGCCATTATTATTTTTATTATTATCAGTCCGTATTGTTATTATTTTTACGTTCCTTGTGACATTCCATTTTGTTTTTATTATTAAACTTCCATGAGTTTTTATTTTTATCGGTCTTCCTGACTCTTTTTTGTTATTTCCTTTTGTAGCAACAATCTAGTGCTATGTAGTCGTGCCGCGCTACTGTCCCTATAGCTGTTTCCGTTTTATTATTATTTTGCGACAGGGGTTAATCTACTCGTTAATAACTTTGTTACAACTAATTTATATGTTTTTTCTTACAGCATATACGTTAAAAAATTCAACTTTATTTAAATTACAATAACTTAATAAAAAAAAGACATTTAAAATAAGACTTTTCTTACACTGCCACATGGTCAATGTCTTACAAACAACAACGGCAATATCGCTAATTTCAGACACAAAAAAAGCAGCTTGAGCTGCTTTTTGTAAACATTGTAGTGTATTTATTAATTAAAATTAAATAAATACGACTTTAGTGTAAACCACCTAAGTACTGAGAAAGCACTTCAATGTCTTTATCTGTTAATTTCTTCGCTATATCGCCCATCATACCATTTAGGTCATTATGACGTGTTCCATCACGGAATTTTTCAAGCTGAGCTTTGATGTATCCTGGATGCTGAAAAGAAATTTTTGGAAATTTAGCCAATGATGAGCCATTGCCACGTGGACCATGACATGCAGCACACGACGGAATTCCTCGTTCGGCATCGCCTGCTTTAAATAACATTTCGCCAACTTCAACAACATCTTTAGGTGTAACACCTTCAGACATGTTCATTGAAGAAAAATAAGCAGATAGATCTTTCATGTCTTGCTCGCTAAGTGGCATAGCCATTGCGCTCATTACTGGATCCATACGCCCTTCTTTGCCGCCTGACGTCATACCTAATTTTAAATCCTTAAGTTGTTTAAGGATGTAATCTGGGTGTTGACCTGCAATTTTAGGGTAAATGTTAATCGGTGCATTACCGTCTGGGCCGTGACAAGCCGCACACGTTACTGATTTTTCTTTACCTGCGTTTACATCGCCATCAAATGCTGTTGCGTTGCTTGCTGACAACGCACCAAGCAATATTGTTAAAGATAGTGCTATTTTTTTCATGGTGAATTCTCTGTTTCCGACCCTGTATCATCTACAATCGTGATGCTGTAATAAACATATTCTACACGATAATAAATTCTCTGGCACGTTTTCTACACATATTAAGCTTATAATTTACAGGGTTTTGACTTAGATTAAGCTTTAACATGTTTTAAATGTACCACAGCCGTTGCTTTTAGGTGGTTAAATACGCTTTTTAATACATCCTTTATAGTATAAAATACGCGCCCTGAGTAAATTTGGTTTACTCAATGTTATTTTTTTAAGTTTTAGGAGAGCCTGTGCTCAAATCTCGTATCAAATATAATACTGCGTCTTTCGTAACAAGCGCTCCAGACATTACTAAATTACCTGCTGATACGGGAATTGAAGTTGCGTTTGCCGGTCGCTCCAATGCAGGTAAGTCAAGTGCATTAAATGCATTAACAGATCAAAAACTAGCACGTACCAGTAAAACGCCTGGCCGTACTCAGCTAATCAACACATTCGATTTAGCGGATGTTGACGATATGCGCCTTATCGATTTGCCAGGTTATGGTTTTGCTAAAGTGCCAATCGAAATGAAAAAGAAATGGCAAAAGTCGTTAGGTGAATACCTGCAAAAGCGTCAAAGCTTAAAAGGTATCGTTATTTTAATGGATATTCGTCATCCTTTAAAAGATCTAGACCGCGATTTAATTAACTGGGCAATTGGTAGCGAAATTCCAGTGTTGGCGCTATTGACTAAAGCTGACAAACTTAAGCAAGGCGCACGTAAAGCACAAGTACTGCAAGTTCGCCGTGAATTAAGTGCGCTTGACGGGGATATAACAGTCCATGCATTTTCATCACTAAAAGGCACGGGCTTACCGGAAGTTGCTAAAAAGCTAGATGAATGGTTTTTAGGCCCTGTTATTGCTGTACCGCCTGAAGATAAAGTAACTGAGGAAACTAATCCAGACGCTTAATACGCCTCAATTACGATAGATAAAACTGTTTACCAGCAGATTTAATAAAATAGCCGAGCTTATCAGTCTCGGCTTTTTCAGCCCACTGATAAAATACGCTTCGCGCAACACGCGCACTACAGCCATAAGGTAGCTTTAAATAAGGCACTTTTGACCCTTTATAGTCTTTTATAACTAAAGGCTGCTGAGCGCTCACCAACCACTGCCTAGCCAAATTATCGATGCAACACAAAGCCTGCCCTTGTGCTGTATTCTCAAAACGCCAATCAACAATAATAAACGGTGCATCATCAACCGTTATTTTTATTTTTTCGGCGGGTGTTTTTAAATAAAACAGCTCTTCTTCTTTACATAATACAGAAGCAAATAGCTTTACCATGGCGAGGCGTGTTATTTCGCTGCCTTCGTAAAACCATTTACCTTCATTATTAATCACAATTGGCAACTCACCACAATAAGTAGGCTGCCAACTATCAAAAGGTTTACTTGGCTCGCTTAATTGCTTGCTAAGCTCACTTAAAGAAATCACTGCTTTTTAAGTGTAATTGCAAACGTAACAGGCACAGCTGTTGCTATTGAAGGTAGGCCCGCTAATTTCTGCAGCTGTTTAACACCTTCTGTTATACCAAAATCATCGCTATTAATAATAATAGATGTAAATGATGACACCGTTAAATCTCCATTTTGCGTACTATTAACCAGTACATCAATTACCAATGGTTTTTTATTACCATGAAAATCAAGCTCAGCTTTAATACCCTTCAATACATATTGACCAGGCTTTTTAATATTACTCAGCTCTTTAGTTAAATTTGCCGTTAAAACGGCATTTGGAAATTTAGCCGCTTCAAATAATAACGTTGTTAAACGTTCATTACGAATAGGGATTAAGGTTTCAGCTGATGTTAAATCAATACTAACGCTAAACTCACCTTTATCTGAAAGCATACCTTCGAGGTTAGTAAAATGGTGTGATTCAGCCACGGTATCTTTTTTAATCGAAACAAAACTCAACTGACTTTTATCATTTACTAATTGCCAGTTAGCTTGAGCGACATTAGAAATAACCAAACTTGATAACGATAAACCTGCAATAGCTAACGCTTTAAACATAACGCACTCCTTAGTAATAAAATGAAAAGAATAAAAATAATATCACTTCGATGGTATCACCTGCGATGTACCCAAACCACCTCGAAATGACGAATGAATTATACAATTGGTAGAGCGCAATAAAGAATTAATTAGATAGGATTTTCAGGCGTAAAACAAAAAACGGCCCAACAAACACGTTGGTAGGCCGATATAGCAAACTGGGGAGAAGCTATCAATTTGTTGCACCTTTTCAGATGCATCATCAACAGGATGTCCTACAGGATAGGACGGGCGGCACTCTAACAAACTAGGCTTGAGAAATAAACTAAATAAAGGGATGAATTGAAAGAATTGATAAACATATAACTAATCCTACAAATTGCATTTTAATTTAACTTAAAATTAACATTGCTAAAATGTTAATTATTTGTTCTATTAGTAACACACTGAATAAAAAACACACAAATTAAATTGCTAATAGCAGTTTAATGACGTTATAAAACACACACAAAAGAGTATCATTTATGAAAAAAATATTTGTTCTATCTATTTGTAGCTTACTGTTTATTTTAAGCTTTGCAGCAAATGCAGGCTATACGCAAACTAAATATCCAATCGTTTTAGCTCATGGAATAATGGGGTTTGACGACATCTTAGGTATTGATTACTTCTATCGTATTCCAACAAATCTAAGTAAAGATGGCGCTCGCGTTTATGTCACTTCAGTTTCTTCTGTAAATAGCTCAGAGCAGCGAGGTGAACAATTACTGCAACAAGTCGAACAAATATTGGCATTAACGGGCGCGTCTAAAGTTAATCTAATTGGTCATAGCCAAGGCGCGCAAAGTATCCGTTATGTCGCTTCTGTTCGTCCTGATATTATTGCTTCGGCAACCAGTGTCGGTGGCGTAAATTTTGGAAGCCCTGTTGCTGATGTTGTTCGTCAAGGCCTAACTCCTGGTTCAAAACTTGAAGGCGTTGCAAAAGCTGCATTTAATGCCTTTGGTGGATTAATCGGACTACTATCAGGTAATAATGGATTACCACAAAATGCTGTTGGAGCACTTGAGAGCTTAACCACGAAAGGTGCACTTGCGTTTAATCAGAAATATCCTGAAGGTTTACCCGCATCTCAGTGCGACCAAGGCACAATGCAAGCAAGTAATGGCGTTTATTACTTTTCATGGAGCGGCACTCGCACACTCACTAATGTTTTTGATCCCTCAGATGCACCATTAGCGATTACGTCATTACTCATTCCTGGGGATGATGATGGGTTAGTCTCACGTTGTAGTAGCCACCTTGGCTATGTTTTAAAAGACAACTACAAAATGAATCACCTTGATGAAGTAAATCAGATGATTGGCTTTCATCATATTTTTGAAACCGATCCACTTAGCGTTTATCGCCAGCACGCAAACCGTTTAAAAAACATGGGTTTGTAAATAATGTTTCGTTCATACTTTGTAGGGCTTGTGTTTATTATCACGGCTCTTGTTATTGGTTATTTTATCTTTCAGCCTAACAAGCAGACTCTTCCGCCAGATGTGAACATTCCAACGGCTGTTGATGATATGTTTGACCACATTATTCTAGCTGAGCAAGAACACGATAATTTTAGCATTACGCAAACACAGCAAGCCTGCACGCAAATACAGCAATGTAAAAAACACGCGGCTTTATTTGCCCGTTATTTAAGCTTTAAAGAAGCCATTGCTGAACTACAAAATTCGCTAAGCAGTTTATCGCTATCGGAACAATTAAAAGAGATGCTTGCGGTTCAAAGCCAATACTTTAACGACGATGAGATTGCGCTACTATTTGATGATGATAATCAGTGGCAACGCTATACCATTGCTAAACTGGAGATCAATCAAGATCGCCATATTAATGATGAGTTAAAACAACAATTATTAGCAAACCTTGAGGGAGCATTACCTGAACACCTTACTCAAGCGCTAAAACCAAGCAAGCAGTTAAACGCATTAAATAATGAACTTGAACAAGCACTTATTAGTCAGGATTATAATCAGCTCGCAGGAGAGTTTGGTGATGCTGCCGCAACACGCTTAATTACCTTGCAACAACAACGCCTGCAATGGCAGAGCCTAAACTTACAATTAGTAACTCAAATTGATCAATTAAATAAGCAATACACTGGGCAACAAGCTCAACACATGATCACAGCTTTACTTGATGATCATTTGACAACAAACCAAAAACGACGATTTTTGGCAATTAACCCATAAAAAATAACGCGGCAATTAGCCGCGTTATTTATAGCTTAAAATCAATTAATGAGCCTGCTCCCAGTTGTCACCTTCATCAGCTTCAACTATGAGCGGCACATCAAGTGCAGCGGCTTGTGACATAAGTTCACAAATATGTTTTGTGTATTGTGCCGCGCAGTCTGTTTTGATTTCAAATACTAATTCATCGTGCACTTGCATAAGCAGCTTAATTGTATTTGGCGCTTGTTCGTGTACCCAGCGGTTAACGCTCAGCATTGCCTTTTTAATAATATCGGCGGCAGTACCCTGCATTGGTGCGTTTATAGCAGCACGTTCGGCTCCTTTTCTGCGCGCACCATTACGTGCGTTTATTTCTGGTAAATGCAAGCGACGGCCAAATATTGTTTCAACGTAGCCATTTTCAGCTGCTTTCTCGCGTGTTGTTTCCATATATTCAAGCACACCAGGAAAGCGCTCAAAATATTTATCTATGTAATGCTGCGCCTCATGACGCGGTACATCTAATTGACGCGCTAAACCAAATGCAGACATACCATAAATTAAGCCAAAGTTTACTGCTTTAGCCTTACGGCGCATATCGGTAGTTACATCATCAAGCTCAACACCAAATACTTCCGCTGCAGTTGCACTATGTACATCTAAGCCGTTGGCAAATGCACTTAATAGACCTTTGTCTTGTGAAAGATGCGCCATAATACGCAGCTCAATTTGACTGTAATCGGCTGCGACAATTTTGTAACCATCTGCGGCTATAAACGCTTCACGAATACGGCGTCCTTCTTCTGATCGAATTGGAATATTTTGTAAATTAGGATCCGTTGAGCTTAAACGCCCCGTGGCTGTTACGGCCTGATGATAAGAGGTATGCACACGCTGGGTTCTCTCATTCACCATTAATGGCAATTTATCGGTGTACGTTGATTTAAGCTTAGATAAACCACGATGCTCTATAATCACTTTAGGTAGCGGATAATCATGAGCAAGCTCTTGCAATACTTCTTCTGCGGTAGAAGGTGCACCTTTAGGCGTTTTTTTGATAATAGGCAGCTCAAGTTTTTCAAACAATAATACTTGTAGTTGCTTTGGAGAACTTAAGTTAAATGGTTCACCTGCTATTTCAAACGCTTCTTTTTCAAGCTCAATTAAACGCTCACCTAACCGTTGGCTATGCGCTGCAAGCATGTTGCTATCGATTGCAACACCGGTGCGTTCAATATCAGAAATCACGCTAACAAGTGGCATTTCGATATCTTCAAATACCGATTTTAGCTTTTCATCTGCCGCTATTTTTGGCCAAAGCACCTCATGTAGGCGCAAAGTAATATCGGCATCTTCTGCAGCATATGGCGCTGCTTTTTCAAGTTCAATTTGATTAAAGGTAAGCTGCTTTTTACCTTTACCAGCAATATCTTCAAAGCTAATATTTTTATGACCGAGGTATTTAAGAGCTAGTGAGTCCATATCGTGGCGCGTGCCCACACTATTGAATACGTACGACTCAAGCATAGTGTCAAACTTAATGCCATTTAGCGCAAAACCTGCATTAGCTAATACGCTTTTATCGTATTTAAGGTTTTGCCCTACTTTAGCTTTGTTTGCATCTGCCAAAATTGGACCCAATTTTTGCATTACAAATTCAAGACTTAGTTGCTCAGGCGCACCCGGGTAGTCGTGCGTTACCGGCAAATAAGCAGCTTCACCCGCTTTTACGGCAAAGCTCATACCCACCAATTGCGCTTTCATGTAATCGAGGCTGGTTGTTTCAGTATCAAACGCAAATAACTCAGCACTATTTAATTGATCTATTAATGTATCAAACTGCGCTTGCGTCAAAATCGTTTCGTAATGAGCGTCTTCTACTTTTGGTAATTCAGTGGCTTCGGTAGGCACAGCTAAATGTGTTTCAGCATCTTTAGAATTATCAAGTAACTCAGCTAACCAACGACGGAATTCGCACTCACCATATAATGCAATTAATTCGTCTTTGTTAGGCTCTTGAAGTTTGAATGTATCAAGATCAGATTCAACTTCAACATCACACTTAATTGTCGCAAGTTCGTAGCTTAAAGGCAGATGATCGAGAGCTACAGATAACTTTTCACCTATTTTACCCTTAATCTCACTTGCGTGATCCATTACACCTTGCAACGAGCCATATTTTTCTAACCACTTAACCGCCGTTTTAGGCCCACAACCTTCAACACCCGGAATATTATCGACCTTATCACCCATTAATGCTAAGTAATCGATAATAAGTTCAGGGCCCACACCAAACTTTTCAACCACGGTGACGGGATCTGAAATACTGTCGGTCATGGTATTTATAAGCGTAACGTGTTCATTAACAAGCTGCGCCATGTCTTTATCGCCAGTAGAGACGAGTACATGGCGCTTTTGCTCTGATGCTATACGTGCAAATGTGCCGATAACATCATCAGCTTCAACGCCTTCAATACTAATTAGCGGAAAGCCCATCGCTTTAATAATACTGTGTATCGGTGCTATTTGAGTGCGTAAGTCATCCGGCATAGGCGGACGATTTGCCTTATACTCGCTATACATATCGTTACGGAACGTTTTACCTTTAGCGTCAAATATAACCACCATATGTGAGGGATCATATTGTCTGATCAAGCTTTTAAGCATGTTGATCACGCCATAAATAGCGCCCGTAGCCTCACCTTTAGAATTAGTTAAATGCGGCGGAGAATGATAAGCACGAAATAAATATGACGAGCCATCAACTAAAATAAGTGGGTTTTCGGGGATCTGAGCCATGGTGAATTTGGATCCTAAATGCAAAAAATTAAGGTAATTATAAGCATGCCACAAGGTAGTAAATAAAACGACAGTGAATTACTGCTTATCGTGTTATTAAAACTAGAGCAAGCTGTGGATAAGTGTGTAGATAACAGCCACAAGCTATTCTTCCAAAGCATTTTAAAATGCCTAGAAAATACTTTAACTGCTTGTTTTTGTTTAAAAAAGATAATACGAGGTTCTTTTTTTATTATTTTAAACCAATGTGGAAAAAGGTTTTTTAATAACCGTTTATGTTGTTACTCACTTTGATTATTCCTATCCATTTGAATAACCGGAGGAGTATTCTAGCATAATGGATCAAAGATCATAGCGATCCTTTATACTTTTTTTCATAGAGTATCACTAGCGAATAGCATATACCGCGCGACAACTTACTTAGCGAACGTTTTTTATACTAAAACTTTATTTAAACGAAAAATTTCGTCCATGTTAAACTTCAAACTATACACCTAGAAAATTCAATTAAGGAGCACAAAAGCATGAAAAACGTAGCTGTAATATTAGCAGGGTGTGGCGTATACGATGGTAGTGAAATTAATGAAGCAATTTTAACCTTATTACACATAGCTAAAAATGGCGCTACTTATCAATGTTTTGCACCGGATATCGAACAACTTCACACTATTAATCATTTAACCGGTGAAGTAATGACTGATAAACGAAATGTATTAACAGAAGCTGCTCGCATTGCGCGAGGTGAAGTCAAATCACTGATTGAGCTAGATATTACTCAGTTTGATGCGCTAATTTTTCCAGGTGGTTTTGGCGCTGCGAAAAACTTATGCGACTTTGCCGTTAAAGGCATACAGGCCTCTATTAATAATGACGTACTTAATGCTTGTAAAGCATTTGCTCAAGCAAAAAAACCTGCCGGTTATATGTGTATTGCACCGGCTTTGATCCCTTTTATTTACAACAATGCTCAACTTACTATTGGCAACGATCCTGATACTGCACACGCACTTAATTCATTGGGCGCAACACATATTAACTGCGAGGTTGATGATGTCGTTATTGATCAATCGAACAAGCTAGTGACTACACCTGCTTATATGTTGGCTCAAACTATTCTTGACGCAGATGCTGGGATCGAAAAGCTTGTTAGTAGCGTATTGGCTATAAAATAACTTTGATCTTAAGATCGTTTACTTGTTTATAATTAACTACGTTTATTTTATTGCTAAACAAAAAGCAAAAATTATTAAATTTATTGCGTTAACGCAAAAAGTATTCAGTTTTATTAATAAAAACGTCTCTTAGCATTTTATAAATTGCGCCAGAGAGTTATAATCGGTTCAATTTCCGTCATCTATATCGTGATTGATCACGTTCAAATCGAAGTGGGCAAAGCAAAATGAAAAAATTAACAGCTGCAGCATTATTATTGCTAGCAACCACCGCATACGCACAGCCATATGATAACTCTATGACTGAAGATGCAATTAAAAAACGTCTCGCGCCAATTGGTGCTGTATATCTTGAAGGTGATAAAGCCGCTGCAGCTGCCGTACCTACAGGCCCTCGTTCTGGCGAACAAGTATATCAAAGCTCTTGTTTTGCATGTCATGGCACAGGCGCATTAGGTGCACCAAAATCAGCTGACGATTGGGCTCCACGTATAGCCAAAGGTAAAGATATTTTACTCGATCACGCACTTAACGGATTCAACGCAATGCCTCCTAAAGGTACATGTATGGATTGTTCTGATGATGAAATTAGCGCAGCTATCGATTTTATGTCATCTAAATAAACAAAATGTTTTTAAAATAAAAAGGTTTACCAACAGGTAAGCCTTTTTTAATGCCTAATTTAGCACTTTTAGCGACTACTTTACGATAATATCAACTTGACGATGAACGCTAAAAATGAAAGTATAAGGCTAATAACTATACAATAAAAATAGCCGGTTACATCATTGGAAGATAAACGCTCAGCGCATTGTAAATTAGCGTATCAAAATAAACGTCTTAAAACGCTATTAGAAAAATACAAGCAATCGCATCATTTACAAAATGCTCTTATCCAATTATCAGAGCAAGCAAGCACTGTTGCCGAGCTAACCTTACTCTATCCCGCCATTCACGATATTTTGCAAAAGTACGTTCCCAGTAAAAGTTTTTATGTCGTGTTATTAGATCAACACAGCCAATCGTTAGAGCTTTCTTATTTTTCAGATGAAAAAGACGCAATTGCCGTTGCGCTTAATCAACCTAATTGTTTTGATAAAGGGGTAACTGGATACGTATTTAAGCAAGGTAAAACAACTCACTTTACCAAACAGCAAATGCAAGAGGCAGCAGATAAAGGTCTATTTAAAGCAATGGGAACGCCTGCAGAACATTGGGTAGGAGTACCTGTTTACCAAGAAAGAAATATTATTGGTGTGTTAGCAGCGCAAAGCTACGATACGCAGCAAACATATAGTTCACAACAAATACAGCTACTTGAGGTTATGTCACTTTATTTAGCTACGGCTATAGAGCGTGTAAAAAAACGCGAGCTTCTTGAGTCTGAAGTTAAAATAAGAACCCGTGCATTAACGCATAGTAACGACGCGCTCAACGTTGAAATTGAGCAACGTAAACATGCCCTGCAACGCCAGCAAATCTTATTTAAGATATCAGAGCTGGCGACTCAAGCTAAAAATATTAATGATGCTTACTTCAAAATACACGAAATAATAAAAACAATTACCTACGCTGAAAATTTATATATTGCGCTTTATGATAAAGAATCCGGTTGGATAAACTTTCCTTACTGTGTCGATGAATTTAAAGAAAACACATTACCAAGACGCTTTTCGAAAGGTTACAGCGAACTGGTAATTAGTACTGAAGAAACTCAACTTATACACCCTTGTCGAGCTAAAGAGTTATTAGAAAGTGGTACGGTACAACGTAGCCAGTCGGTACAAAAAGAACAAAAAGCCACCAGTTGGTTAGGATCTCCGCTTAAAACATCACAAGGCGTGATTGGCCTCATTGTTTGTCAGGCTTACAATAATAAACATATTTTTAGCCAAGATGATTGCGAACTAATAACCTTCGTCTCTCACCAAATTGCAGCTGTATTGCAAACAAAGCTTGCTAATCAAGCTCTTAAAAAAAGCCACCATGAATTAGAGTCTAGAGTAAACGAAAAAACCAAAGAGTTGCGCCAAACAAACTTACACTTACAAATGCAAATAGATGAGCGAAAGAAAATAGAGCAGCAACTTTATCATGATGCGCATCATGACTCGCTTACCAGTCTACCTAACCGCAGTTTGTTTTTAACTCAACTTGAAAAAACATTACAGCACTATCAACGTTTCCCTGAACACCATTTTGCCGTGTTGTTCATTGATTTAGATAAATTTAAAGACATAAACGACCAACTAGGACATCAAGCAGGCGATCAATTTTTAATAAATGTTGGTGAGTTATTTTCGCAATGTATACGTGAGCACGATTTATTGGCGCGCTTAGGTGGAGATGAGTTTGTTATTTTGCTAACCCACCTAACCGAGCCACAGCAGGCAGAAGATGTTGCTAATCGTATTATCGATTTAATGAAAATGCCATTTAGCTTAAAAGACACCTCTTTAAAAAGTGGTGCGAGTATTGGTATAACTTACTCGAGATTCGATTATAAACACACCGACGAAATTATCCGTGATGCTGATGCTGCTATGTACTACGCCAAAAATTCTGGGAAAAACCGATACGAGTTATTTCACCCTTTATTAACCCAGTCTGTGCCAGAGCAAGAACAACAAACTCTTCATCATCTTGACGCATTACCGATGAGCTTTAGAAGCTCAGAAATAATTACCTTAAATGAACAACATCAATCAGAATCATTATTTGAAGCATTTGGGGAGCACCCAATACTTGGTTTTACTAGTTTTGATATTTTAAAAAAGTTTGCAGTCGATCCAGAACAACACGTACAAGTGGAGTTGCAGCTACTACAACGCGCCTTCACTAAAGCCGTAAATGCGAATATAAAAATGGCATTAGTACCGTGTTCATGTCTATTGCTAGGATTACATGAATTTACTTTATTTACCGAGGTGCTTGGTAAGCAGCAAGGTCAAAGCCAACTTTGCCTACTATTCGATGAGCAAGAAATTCGCCAAGCATGTGCCACACAGCTCGAAAACCTTAAGAAGCTTTCGCTACTTGGTTACTCAATTGGGCTGAATAACTTCGCCAAAGATAGGTGTGAGCTTAATTTATTGACTGATGTTAACTTTGATTACCTATTGTTAAGTTCAACGTTTAGTAAGCGCGTATTGCAACAACAAAGTTACGATTTCCAACTTCAAGGAGTACTAGCAATTACTCAACTAAAAAAAATGAAAGTAATTGCTAAAGGTCCATCTATACTAAATTTCAGAGCACTATTAGACAAACACGGATTAAATTTTTTTGTTGGGAAGCAGCACTCTCTTGCTAATAAAAAACAACTTTTAGACTCAAATCTAGAATCAATAAAAAACTAAATCCCAGCATCACACAAAGTGCTCATAGTTACATAATTTATACCAATTGCATTAAATTTGTGAGCTATTATAGCGATAAGAAAAATAGCTCAATAACAAGGCTAAAATTATGGCATATAGTTGTTCTTGGCAATTGCTCACTGCATTGCTTTGCTCACCCTCCTGCATCCATGCAGTCGACATATAAATGTTAGTGAGTTATTTAATACGCTAGAATGCTTATTTTTTAACAAAATTGGTATTACATGTCCATATGACGATTAGTGCTTTGCATCATTTGCTTTATGCCTTGCTTTTCAAGCTCTAATATTTGCTGTAGTTTTTCTTGGCCGTTATCTGTTTTAGCGCGCTCAAGTAAGTATTCGTACAACTCAATCACTTTTTGATGCTGCTGTGCTAAATAGCCTTGAATAACTTTCTCATCAAATTGCTGATCTTTACTAATATCTTCAAAAGTAATTAGCTCAGGGTTTTTAGCAAAGTATTCATAACAGTACGTATCGAGCGTATTTATTTCGGTTATCGCCTTAAACCCAACTAAATCTTCAGCCAGTTTTTTTTCGTAATTTAAGTAATAGTCCACCAGCATTGCATTATGTTCATCGAGTAAATCCTTTACGGCATAGAAATTAGCCGCCATTTGTGTATGAAACAAAATGGTCCAATCGTATACCTCTTTAATCGTTTTAACTTGCATGTGCATTCCTTATTTAGTTGACTGAAGTACAATGTTGCGTAAAGCGTGCCAATTAAAAAGCTATTTAAAAACATGAGGTTAATTTCAAAATAAAGAATAATTAGGAATTTAATAGTACAACTTACAAATTATAAGTAATTTTTATAGAGCAATGCGTGGGTAGTAACCGCACTGCACTGCTCTATCGTCTTGTTGCTTTATATTATTTAAGTCCTTGTTTGCGCCACAGTAGGTAAACCGCAGGAATAACAAGTAAAGTAAGTACAATTGCACTGCCCATACCGCCAACCATAGGTGCTGCTATTCGGCTCATTACTTCGCTTCCGGTACCCGTGCCATAAAGTACAGGTAATAAACCGATAATAATTGTCGCGACAGTCATCATAACCGGGCGTACTCGAAGCCCTGCTCCTTCAACAATGGCTTGCTGTAATTGCACTAAGCTAAGCGGCTTACCTGCGCGCTCTGCTTCGAGGCATTTTTCTTGATAGGCTTGGTTTAAATACACCAACATTATGACCCCTATTTCTACCGCTACCCCAGCTAAGGCAATAAAGCCTACACCTACTGCAACTGAAAAGTTAAAGCCCTCTAAATACATTAGCCATACGCCACCAATCATTGCCAGTGGCAACGTAGCCATAATAATAGTGACCTCAGCAAAGCTTCTAAAATTAAGGTAAAGCAATACAATAATAATCGCTAATGTAAGTGGTAATACATAAGTCAGTTTTTCTTTAGCGCGCTGCATGTATTCATACTGCCCAGCCCACGTAATTGAGTAGCCAGCAGGTAGTATCAGGTCTTTATCCAGCACTTGCTGAGCGTGCTCAACGTAAGTACCAATATCAACGCCATCTATATCAATAAAACTCCAACCGTTTAAACGTGCATTTTCGCTTTTTATACCAGGCGGTCCATCTTCAATAAATACATCAGCTACATCACCAAGTGCTATACGCTGCCCTGTAGGCGTTACAATAGGTAACAACATTAACTCTTCTGGCGAGTCTCTGTATGCTTGCGGATAACGTAAATTAACAGGGTAACGCTCTTGCCCTTCTACCGTTTGTGTTACGTTTGTACCACCTATTGCAGTAGATACAACTTGCTGTATGTCGCTAATATTTAAGCTATAACGCGCAGCTTTTTCTCGGTTTATATCTACTTTTATATAACGTCCACCAGCTACTCGCTCTGAATAAACCGATGCGGTGCCTTGCACATCTTTTAATAGCACTTCTATTTGTTGACCAATTTTTTGAATTTCACTCAACTTTGGTCCCGCAACTTTAATGCCCACAGGGGTTTTAATACCGGTTGCGAGCATATCAATACGCGTTTTAATTGGCATTACCCACGCATTAGTTAGCCCCGGAAATTTAACCAAACCGTCGAGTTCTTTTTTAAGTTTTTCAAGCGTCATGCCCTCGCGCCATTCGTCTTTTGGTTTTAACTGAATAAACGTCTCTATCATTGTAAGCGGCGCAGGATCTGTTGCAGTTTCTGCTCGCCCAACTTTACCAAATACTGTTTTAACCTCAGGTACTGTAGCAATTAACTTGTCGGTTTGCTGAAGTATTTCGCGTGCTTTACCTACCGATAAACCAGGATACGTTGTGGGCATATACATTAAATCGCCCTCATCGAGTGGTGGAATAAATTCACTGCCTATTTTATTTACCGGGTAAAAGCCAATAACAGAAACAACCACCGCGAGTACCAATGTCATTTTTGGAAATTTAAGCACCCAGTTAAGGAGTGGGCGATACGCTGCGACGAGTAATCGGTTAACTGGATTTTTTTGCTCCGAAATAACTTTACCTCTAATAAAGTAACCCATTAATACCGGCACTAAGGTAATCGCAAGCCCAGCAGACGCTGCCATAGCATAGGTTTTAGTGTAAGCCAGTGGCGCAAACATACGTCCTTCTTGCGCTTCTAAAATAAATACCGGCATAAAACTGACGGTAATAATTAATAAACTAAAAAATAATGCAGGACCCACTTCACTCGCCGATTTAGCCACAACTTCCCAGCGGTTTTCGTTGGTAAGGGGCGTTTTTTCCATATGTTTATGCATATTTTCAATCATGACGATAGCACCGTCGGTCATTGCGCCTATCGCTATTGCAATTCCCCCTAAAGACATAATATTGGCGTTAATCCCCTGCCAATACATAATTATAAATGCCGTTAAAATCCCAAGCGGTAACGTAATAATCGCCACCAGCGATGAGCGCACATGAAACAAAAACACCACACACACTAAGGCAACTACAATCAGCTCTTCAATTAACTTACTTGTTAGGTTATCAACCGCGTTATTTATTAAGTTAGAGCGATCGTACACTGGGACAATTTCAACGCCCTCTGGTAATCCCTTTTTAAGCGATTCTAATTTTGCTTTTACGAGCTCAATGGTTTTTTGTGCATTTTCGCCATAGCGCATAATGACAATGCCGCCGGTTACTTCGCCTTCGCCATTAAGCTCTGCAATACCACGGCGCATTTGCGGTCCGACTCGAATATCAGCTACATCACGCAATTGCAGCGCAGTACCATTAGCGTTTACACCAAGCGGAATAGCTTCCAAGTCGGCAACACTCTTAATGTAGCCGGTGCTTGTTACCATGTATTCAGCTTCAGCCATTTCAACTACCGAGGCGCCCATCTCTTGGTTGCCTTGTTGAATCGCCGTTTGAATAAGGCTAAGTGGAATACCATATGCGCGTAATTTATCGGGCTCTACATTGACTTGGTATTGCTTAACCATGCCACCAACAGCAGCCACTTCTGAGACTCCTGGTACGGTTTGTAGCTCAAACTTTAAAAACCAATCTTGTAAGCTTCGTAGCTGACTAATATCGTGTTTATTTGTTTTATCAATTAGTGCGTATAAGTAAATCCAACCTACGCCTGTTGCATCAGGGCCAAGCTCTGGCGTAGCGCTATCGGGTAATCGGTTTGCTACTTGGCTTAGGTATTCTTGTACTCGGCTACGCGCCCAATACAAATCAGTTTTTTCGTCAAAAATAACGTAAACGTACGAGTCACCAAAAAACGAAAAACCCCTTACGGTTTGCGCACCCGGCACAGAAAGCATTGCTGTGGTGAGCGGAAATGTAACTTGGTCTTGCACTACTTGCGGCGCTTGCCCCGGGTAAGTGGTTTTTATAATGACCTGAACATCAGATAAGTCAGGCAAGGCATCCACGGGCGTATTTTTTAGTGCAAACAATCCTCCACCCAGTAAAATTAATGTAAGCAACAACACAAAAAAGCGATTGCCAACAGACCAGCGAATAATGGCAGTTATCATAATGGCTCCTAGTGAGAACTGTGTTGCATAGTAGAATGATCAATCGGCTCTGCGTTTTGCGCTTTAGTAATTACAAATTCATCATTAATAATACTAAAAGTAAAATTAATATACTGGGCATTTTCAAACTTGGTAATGTCGATGTCTGGCGCTAATACAAAGTCCATTGTGGCGGGTTCTCGATTCCATTTTTCGATGACTTCTCGGCTAATATTAATAATGCGATTTTGTGTATCTATGGCGTTAATAGTGCCATTAACCGTGGCGCTTTGTGGCTGCATATCCATGTTCATATTCGAGCCTGAACCAGAATCCGAGCTCATACCTGAGCTAAGAACTGAACTAGGCATTTCCATTCGTTTAAAGTCAGAGCTCTTACTCGACTCAGAATCAATTAAAAATTGCGCTGAGGTCACTACCGTGTCACCTGTCATTACACCTGACAAAATGACCGCTTCATTACTATTAATTTGCCCAACTTCGACTTCTACCGATTTAAAACGACCCTCACCTAATGCAATAACCACACGGTTTTGATGCTGCGTGCGAATTACCGCTTCTTTAGGGACTGTAAATTGCGCTTTACTCGCTTTAGCATGAATGCTCACTTGTGCAAACATATTTGGTTTTAACCGATGATCTGCATTTTCAAACCTGAGCCTTACACGCAGAGTCCGGTTTTTAGCATCAAGCGCGGGGTAAATGTAATCAACCTTACCTTCCCACTTTTGACCTTTTAAGTAATCAAGCGTCATTGTTACAGGTAAACCAACGCTCACTTGCTCTGATTGGCGCTCGAAAACTTCTGCCTCTACCCAAATTTCATCAAGCTGGGCAATACTCATCATTGATGTGCCTGGTTTAACGTAAAAGCCCTCTCGTACTGTTAGCTCATCTACCACACCACTTTGCTTTGCGTAAAAAGTAATATTTTGCATTATCTTTTTATTTTTTTGTAAGCGCTCGATAAATCCATCAGATACATTTAACGACTCTAAACGCGCCTTTGCAGCGCGAATTAACAAGGTATTATTACGATTCACCGCCAGTAAAAACTCTTCCTGTGCATTCACCAATTGTGGTGAATACAAAGTATATAAAGGCTCACCGGCTTTAACTTGTGCACCTTGCGCTTTAACGTACAAGCTTTCAATCCAGCCCTCTACACGCGGATGAATGTGAATAAGTTGGTCTTGGTTATATTGCACATAACCCACAGTATTTATATCGCTGTGAAGTGTTTTAAGCTGCACTTTAGCGGTTCTTACACCCAAGTTATTAATGACTGCAGGCGAAATAGTTACAGCACCTGGTCCATCCTGAGCGTTGCTATCGTTTTCATACACAGGGACTAAATCCATTCCCATTGGCGAAAGCCCTGGCGTGTCACGCCTGTAATTACTATCCATAGGGGCTACCCAATATAAGGGCTGTTTGTCAGCGCTTTGTTGTTCATGCATTGCCGAGTTGCTAGGTAAAAACTGCATTACTAAGCCGCCCATTAACCCAAAGGCGCCTGCGCCAACTAAGGCGGCAACAAGTAACTTTAAATTAGTATTCATTGTGTAATTCTCCAGTTTGCTCGCTCATTACTTGGGGGTCTAAGCTACTTGCATAATAATTAAGGCGGGCGGTAATAATATGTTGATCTACTTGAATATTCAGTGCATCAATTTTGGCGTTAAGTTCACTAATGCGCGCGCGCATCACGTCAGAAAAATCCCCATCGTCGCGCGTATAAGCATTAAGTGTTGCCTGAGATTGCTCTGACATTTGCGGTAATAACGTATTTTGATAAAGCGCATCGCGTTTTTGCAAACAAGCGAGTTGGCTAAACTCCTTAAAGTACATGCCTTTGAGTTTTTGAAGCGCTACCAGCTTTTGTGTTTTAGTAGCTTCTGCACTAGCAATAGCCGATTTAACTTGTTGATCTTGTCTGTTATCAGTAAACAATGGCAAATCAATACTAAATCCTACTGAGAGTAAATCAGCTCGCGACTCACCCATCGGGGTATCATCTCGGTAACCATAACCCACATTAACGCCCATTTGAGGTTTGTAGCTTTGCTTAGCGAGCGCAACTTCGGTTTGCTTTGCCATTACGGTTTTATCTATCGCAATAATTGCGGGATGCGCCATAAGCAACTGTATTAGTTTATCAAATTCAAGGCTCGCAAAATCAACCAGCCCTGCGGTTTTAGTAAACTCGGTATTTAAAGGCTGCATAAGCATATTCATAGGTAACCACTGTGCTAAGCGGTTTTTAGCACTTTCAAATTGCTGCTCAAGCATAACCAGCTTATCTTCAAGACGGGTGAATTCTAATTGCGCACGAATAATATCTTGCTGACGTGTTTTACCTAAGGTGCTTGCGTAGCTTGCTTCGGTAATGTCAATAAGTTGAGTAAATAGCCCTTTATCTTGCTCAATTAAAGCAATACTTCGCTGAGCACGATACGCGTTTAACCACGACTCAATCACAATTGCTTTTACTTGTGCTAAGCGATCGGCGCGCTGCCAAGGGTATTGTTGAGCAGACTGTGCTAATGCTTTTTGTCTAAGCGCTAAACTATTCCCTCGGCTAAACTTTTGGCTCAAATCAACTTTAAGCTGCGTCATCCCTTCTTGATCAAACGCATAACCGTTAGTAGGTAAGTTGAGTAAGCCAACCGTTAAAACAGGATCGGGTAAGGTGCCTGCGGCAATGCTTTGCGCTATTGCGGCATCTTCTTGGTAGCCACTCGCTTTTAGCCATGGCTCATGCGTTAGTGCATAATTAAGCGCTTGCGTTAAGCTAAGCGTTCGCTCATTGCGGGCTTGCTTTAGCGTATCGATATTTAGGTTATTTGAATTGTTTTGCGCATTAACAGCGGTGCTAAATAACACAACACTACATAATACGGCTTTAATACTTACAGCGTGGTTCATCACCTGCTCCATCTAAAAATAAAAGAAAATCTTAAATTAGGAAGCAAAAAAGGTGTTTAGGAGTTTTACAAAAACCTTTTATATCAATTGCATTGAATTAATGATCTATTATTGCGCTAGGGAAATAGCTCTATAACAAGGAAAAAATTACGCAGTATAGTTGTTTTATATAAGTAATTTTTAACGCAGTTAGAGAGGTATTTAGTTCCTAGAATGAGCATGTTTTCAATAAAATTGATATTACACCTATCCTGCTATTAAGCAGACATAGGAGGGCGATAGAGTGAACGAGGTATATTAATTTGTGTAGTAAATACACGTACATTTACTTTTTCAGATTCAAGTAAAGTAACGATAAATAAAGTATCAACATTAAGCATTGAGTTAGCAGCGCAGCCACTCATAGGGCATTTACAATCATTTTGTGGCGTACTTTCGTCGTCGCAACAATCCATCTGCATCATATTTCCAGACATGCTAGCGACAGCTGTTGCATCACTACTTTGTGTCATTGGCATTTGGGCATGCATTGCTGTTTTAGTTGGCATATCTGGCATTTCGCATACCATAGCTACAGACGCAACTGCCTGACCCACAAAAGTGAGTAGTAAAGTTATCATGAGTAAACTAGAGTAAAAACGTTGCAACATTATGCCCTTTAATAAATTTCAAAATGATTGTAAGGTAACCAAACGGCAACCACAAACACTTTAATTATGTAGATTGCGGTTTATCAGGTGTTTTAATTAAGTTACTGGCGATAATTGCAAATATACAATATGCGCTAAAATACCAAAATCCCTCACCAAATTGGGCATTCATAACAAGTAGCTCACCACTTTTACCATGAGCGTTACCTGCTAAGTAAGTCACTATTAATGCAATAACAAATACATCAACCATGCTCCACTTACTTAATGCACAAATAACCAGACCGAGCTTTTGCTTAAATCCATTCAAAGGCAGGCAACAATAAAGCAATTGTAATAATAGCTTCAAACTTGGAATAACAATAGAAAACAACCCCACTAAAGCGGCTACAAGTAAATTGTTATTATTAGCAAGTTCTTTAACTGTACCTAAAATACTTTGTGTTTTGTTATAGGCGCTAATCTCGCCCTCTAACTTATCAAGCCCTAGCATATTCGAGAACATCATTAGCATGCTGCGAGTCCGGCCATCGCCCTCTTCAGCCAGCATTTCAATACCCGCTTGCGCTAGTTTTGATTTATCTATGTTGCCCTCTATTGTTAATACTGGTTTTGTAATTCCTGGCAGCAATAAACTTATCGCAATTATAATACTTAAAACAGACAACCAATTACGCATACTTAATCAACCATAACCTCTATCACATCGTCACTATAAAGCATCGACTCTAAAATAAAATTATAAAGTTCCTCAATCGAAAGTTGTGAATTGATCTGTTGAAGTGTTGAATCAACCAATGACCAATCTTGTCCTTCTATCGCTTTAACCAGCAGTAAACAATCACCCAAAGCGCCTGCACCTACTAATAGCGCAGCACTAATGCTTTCATCGAGTGTAAACTCTTCCACTATAACCTTTAACTCTATATCCAAAATAGCATCCAGCATCGAAAACAAGCCTACCAAGTAAGCTTTTTCAGCTAGCTCTTTATCACTTTCACTTAAAATTAGCTCCATAAGCCTTGCTCGCACAAGTGCAAATTTAGTTAACTCAGTCGGTTTATCAATACCCAAATCACTCAAAGCCAACACTCGAACGAATTGACGAATAACATCTTCGCCTAAGTAAACTACAGCTTGTGAGATAGAAGTAATGACCAAACTAGCGTTACCTGAACGTGCATTAGCCAACTTTAATATGCGCGTAGTGATCCCTATATCTTTAGCCACACGTTGGTGTATTTCTTCAAAGCACAAAGACGCTTTTGAAACCGATTTCAATAAGTCAAATACACTTGCTTTAGATGGATCGACACCACTATAGGAAATCATCTCAGGTTGAGAAAAAAAGAACCCTTGAAAATAATCGCATCCAGCCGCTTTTAATAATAAAAATTGCTGGTGCGTTTCTATACGTTCAACAATAATCTTACAGTGTGGATAATTACGTTTAAGCTTTTTGACCCATATAGTCGTTTTTATAATAGGTTCATCTGCTTCTATTTTAATATAACTAACAAGCGCTAATAATGGCTCCCACTTAGCATCACCATCATAATCATCGAGCGCAAAAATATATCCGTCTTTTTTAAGTGCACGCACACGATTAGCAACTGCCGCAATATTTACTGCACGTTCGACTATTTCAATAACGGTGGTTTCTGGATTTAATAATTTTGGAAAATCATCAAGCAATGCATCCGTAGATAAGTTTATAAACGCCAGTTGATGAGCGGTAAGTTTCTCAGGCCCCACCAACATAAGTGTATTAAAAAATAAACGACTGGTGGCGTGCTGATCACTTGTTCCCACTGGAAAAGCGTTATTTGGCGAGTTTCTATATAACAACTCATATGCAAAAAGTTCTTTTTCAATATTGAATATGGGCTGCCTAGCAACATATTGCGTTATAGAAGGAGTTGAATTAGGTGTATTAGACACTTTCAATAGGTTTAGCCTGTAAGTTCATATTTGCAAATAACACTCAATATAGTCACTTTAATACAGATGACATATTAAAAGTATAGTAAAAATATCTTAATCCCTATGACAATTTCTCAATTAAGAGGTTTTAATTAATACCAATTGCATTAAATTAGTGATCGATTATGGCGATAAGAAAACAGCTCAATAACAAGGCTAAAATTATGATACATATTTGTTCTATATAAATAATTTTTAACGTAGTTAGTGAGTTATTTAATACGCTAGAATGATCATGTTTTTAATAAAATTGGTATAATTACGCAGACCTATATTAAAAATTCGCTTGTTGCACACTATAACCATACAAAATGAAGGGGTATATAACACAAAGCGACTCTGCTGGGGTATAATAAATAAAAATGTTAACTCACTGAAAAAGAGCCCCCATGAGTATTGAAAAAGCCTTAATTGAACGCAGTAATAGCCAATGTGAATTGTGTGCCGCAACTGATCATCTAGCTGTTTACGAAGTCCCTCCTGTAACAGACACCCACTCAGATAAATGCATTTACACATGCCAAACATGTAAAGATCAAATCGAAAGCAATAGCGAATTAACACCAACACATTGGCATTGCTTAAACGACAGTATGTGGAGCCAAACGCCAGCAGTACAAGTTGTCGCTTATAGAATGCTTTCGCGCTTAGCACCAGACAATGGCTGGGCGCAAGACGCACTAGACATGATTTACCTTGAAGAAGACACGCTTACTTGGGCTAAAAAAGCACTTGCAGAAGATGACGATGTTAAACATGTTGATAGCAATGGCGTGGTACTTCAAGCGGGTGATACTGTGACACTTATTAAAGATTTAGATGTTAAAGGTAGCAGCCTTACCGCCAAACGCGGAACCGCTGTACGTAACATTGGTTTGACAAGTAACCCTGAGCATATTGAAGGCCGTGTTGACGGCCAGCGTATTGTTATTTTAACTAAATTCGTTAAAAAATAAGACAAAAAAAAGCGCTGTAAATACAGCGCTTTTTATAAGCTAAAGTGATAAAAACCTACTCATCAACGAGCTGTTCGCTACGATAAAAACCACTTGGTTTACTCAATAAACTCATTAACTCTGGTAACACTTCATCCATAGTGTGTTTTAACTTCCAAGGCGGATTAATGACTATCATGCCAGATGCCGTCATGCCATGCACATCAGTATCTTCTTCAGTGCCTAGTTCAAACAATTGAATGTTTCGCATGCCGGAATCTATTAACCCTTGTTCCATATTATTAATGCGCTCTCTATCTACTACTGGGTACCAAATCATATAAGTGCCGGTAGAAAAACGTTGATATGCTTTAATTAAAGTCGCCACAACTGTTTCATAATCATCTTTAATTTCATAAGGAGGGTCAATCAATACACACGCTCGACGAGATACTGGAGGTAATAATCCCACTAATCCTGCAAAACCATTTTCACCACGCACACGAATCGATCGTTTACCTTGCATGTTTTCTTCTAGTAACAATAGATCTCGCGGATGAAGTTCAAAAAACCAGCCTTTATCTTGGCGGCGTAAAAAATGTTCAGCTATTTTTGGCGAACCTGGGTAGAACTCCAGTGCATCCGTTTCGTTAAATGATTTAATTAACTCAATGTAATCATTCAGTGCTGCGTGCTTACTTGTATGTTGCCATAGCTTTTGAATACCATCTTGATATTCTTGTGTTTTTTGCGCATCAGCTGCAGCTAATTCAAAAAAACCAGCACCCGAATGCGTGTCTATATAATCAAGCGGCTTATCTTTAAGCGTTTGATAGCCTAGCACCTGTGCTAATACTAAATGTTTGAGTACATCAGCAGGATTACCAGCATGAAATGAGTGTCTGTAACTAAGCATTGTTTATTTTCGCCATACGCTATTTAATAAAAACAGTGAACCATAAGCTCTATACTTTGGCAACTGAGAGTGAACCATTTCTGAATGAAAAAGCACATACGCTGAATTATCCCTTAACGAAGAAGAAAAATCAGCTAAAACCGCCGTAAATGCTGGCAAATCAACACACTTTGCTTTACATTTGCATGACATTAATTACAGTTATATGAGCGCCTTTATGAACAACAATACTCTTCAACAACTCGAACAACTGATCGATTCCTTAATTGATCGTAACAATCAATTACAAACAGATGTTTCTAACTTAAAAGATCAAAATAGTAAACTCATTGACGAGAATGAACTATTACAGTTGGAAGCTCTTGAAAACGAAGAAAAACAAAAAGATGCGAGCACTACGTTATCGGGTCTTCTAGACAAGTTACAAAGCGCACAACAGGCTAACTAATGTCTGAGCTGCAAAACCAGCGGGTCACTGTTGAGTTGCTAGGTAAAGAGCAGCAATTTGCTTGTCCCGAAGGACAAGAAGATGCATTAATAGCAGCAGCTAAAAATCTAAATGACTTAGTTGATAAAATGAAAAAACGCTCAACAGTCAGAAGCGATCAAAAAGCCTTACTTATGGCTGCGCTTAACTTAAGCCATGAATTGCTAGAAGCAAATACACAGGCTACAGTTGAGCAGCAACAACAAGACCAACTTATTGATAAATTGAGTCAATATTTGGCAAGTGACCCTAAACATCAAAAATAAAAAGCGCACACTGCGCTTTTTGTTTATTATAAGAGCAATTAAAATAATATAGCGTTGAGAGATTAAATGAAGTTAATTAATTCCAATAGAATCACTTCATGTAAGCACTTACTACTAGCATATATTTTGCTCTTTTTAGCCCCACTATCCCATGCAGCAGTTAGTTGGGAGACAATTAATGCCAATATTCAATTTTTAAAACAAGAAGATAAACTGCGCTTTTACGACTCAAATCAAGTGTTAATTGAGGGCAAAAAATGCGCGCTACTTGTAGATGCAAGCGGAAATTTTGCTGGTGTAGAACGATTAGTTAATGATTTAAAAAAACGCCTCAAAACCCCTTTATGTTATTTAGTTGCTACGCATTACCATGATGATCACTTACTTGGCATGGCAGTGATGCAGCACTTTTATCCTGACGCAAAACTAATTGTTCATCAACAAGTCAATGATAACTTTAGTGTGTATCAAAAAGCATTTACTAATCAGCTTGATAATTATGAAAAAAGTATAGAACTCAGCTACCAACGCTTAGCCAATATTGCTAAAGAAGATCAACCACAGTGGCGAGAAAAATTAGAGTTAGCAAAAAAACGACTATTTCGCTGGCGAGAATATCAACTTAATGCCCCTCAAATTGCTATAAATAAGAGCAAAACGCTCGATTTAGGCGGTTTTGAGCTAACGCTTAATGCGCATGCAGCACATACCAATGGCGATTTAACCATTAGTACTAACGGTGGCAGTGTTTTAATTGGAGGTGATGCTGTAGATTGGCTCCCTTATCCAGGTCATGGTGAACTCAATAGCTGGCAAGCACTTCTTAAACAATATATAAACGATTCAAAGATCACCTTAATTATCCCAGGCCACGGTGGTACGCTTAATAGAGCTCAGCTTAAGCAGCCTTTATCATTTTTAACAGCCATTACTAAACATGTAAAAAATAATAAAGACCAGACTGTAGAAAAACTGATGCTGTCGTTCCCTGAATCAGTTATGAAACCTTATACAGAAGAGGCACTTAACAAAAAATCG
This sequence comes from Pseudoalteromonas sp. SG45-5, assembly GCF_014164085.1. Taxonomy (NCBI): domain Bacteria; kingdom Pseudomonadati; phylum Pseudomonadota; class Gammaproteobacteria; order Alteromonadales; family Pseudoalteromonadaceae; genus Pseudoalteromonas; species Pseudoalteromonas sp. SG45-5. The sequence goes on from NZ_JACJEM010000033.1 coordinate 31,858, forward strand.
AGTAACCTATTTTTACAAACTGGACTAACCCGCGCTAAAAACACTAAATAACTCAACACAACGGATTGTGTTAAAATGATAAAAGGAATGTATAAAAGTGATCACTATGCGCAGCTTGGTTTTATTTTGTTTAAGTCTATTTTTATTTGGTTGCGGGAGTACAGAGCCTGAGCTACAAGACGCTCCAAAAATACTTACCCACCATGAGGCTGATTACCAATCTGAAAGTGAATTACAAAAAAAACAAATCAGTTCTAAACTAGCACCATCGCCACTTAAACAAACTGATATTAAAAAGCGTCAAACTCAAGTAACTGACTTATGGGTACATGTTGCAAATAACCTGCATTTCAAAATTCATAAAAACGTTGCGTTAAATAAGCGCATTAACTGGTATTTAAAACAGCCAAATTATTTACGCACAGTAAATAAGCGCGCCGCTCCCTATTTTTATCACATTGTGAAAAAGGTTGAAAAAAAAGGCTTACCAATGGAGCTCGCGTTACTGCCATTTGTTGAAAGCGGCTTTAGGCCCACAATCGTATCATCGCAACAAGCTGTAGGCATATGGCAGCTAGTAGCCGCAACGGCACATCACTTTGGTGTAAAATCAGATCAATGGTATGACGGTCGTCAAGATGTACTTGCTTCAACCGATGCAGCGCTTGATTACTTAAGCTACTTACACAAACGTTTTGATGGTAATTGGTTACATGCCCTTGCTGCTTACAATACTGGCGAAGGTCGCGTTAAACGCGCAATCGAAAAAAACAAAAAACGCGGTAAAAGCACCGATTACTGGTCACTCAGTCTGCCAAAAGAAACCGCCGACTACGTACCTAAACTACTTGCATTGAGCTACCTAGTTAAACACCCACAAAAACCACTCAAGCGCCCAAAATTAGCTTATAAACCATTGACTACACAAATGGATGTCGGTCAACAATTTGATTTTTCGGTGATCGCTAAACTTTCAGGCGTAGGTTCAAAAAAATTACATGCGCTCAATCAAGGCTATTTAAAAAATCAAAGCTCACCCAATGGCCCGCACACTTTACTTCTCCCTATCAGACAAGAAGCACTTTTAAAAAGCCAATTTTTTAGGGCTAATTTTGCAGGTGAATACATAGTAATAAAAAACGATACACTTTATAGCATTGCAAGACGTTTCGACATGTCGGTCATCGCCTTAAAACAGCTTAATAATAAACAAACAAACTTAATTAGTGTTGGTGAAAAGCTCTTAGTTGGGCAACCAAAAACGCTTCCAAAATCCCTTACGGTTGACTATAAAATAAGTCCCTACCTTGAACATAAAGAATTGGTTATCCCCACTATAGAAATAAACTATGAAGTAAAACAAGGTGATAATCTATGGGAAATCAGCCAGCTGTATGATGTAGCTCATAGCGATTTAGCTAAATGGAATAAGCTCTCTGCATCGAGTGTATTAAAGCCTGGTACGCAACTCGTGATGTTTATACCCCAAGCAAAAAAACCTAAAGCAATACCAATAAAAAAGAATTTACTATTAGATCTACAAAAAACATTAAATCAACCACGTTAAGTTTATAAACAACTCTATTTCGCGTAAAATCACTTCCTAACATAGTAAAATTTAAAGAGACAAGCATGCAAATTAGTAAAAATTCAGCGGTTGAATTTCATTACACCCTTAGCGAAGCGGGTGAGCAAGTAGAAACGAGTACAAACGACGCACCGCTTACTTATATTCATGGCAGTGAAGGCATGCTTCCTGGCTTAGAAAAAGCCCTTGAAGGCAAAGCCGCTGGCGAAAAATTTAGCGTAACATTAGAGCCAAGTGAATCTTATGGCGAACGTGTTGACGACTTAATTCAACGCATTCCATTAAAGCACTTACAAGGTGATGTTAAAGTATGGAAACCAGGTATGACTGCAATGGTTACCTCTAATCAAGGCCGCCATCAGGTAACGATTGTAAAAGTAGGCCGTTTTAACGCAGACTGTGATTTAAACCACCCATTTGCTGGTAAAACACTGACATTTGCTGTTGAGGTTATTTCTGTTCGCGAAGCAACAAATGAAGAGCTTTCTCATGGCCATGTTCATGCTGAAGGCGGTTGTGGTCACTCGCACTAATAAGCACTAAAGGAGCAAGTATGTCTAAAGTTGCGATTGTCACTGGCGGTACAAAAGGTATTGGCTTAGCCGTAGTAAAGCGTTTATTACACAACGGCTATGAGGTTCACAACCTTGATATAGAGCCTAGCGACAGCGGTGAATTTCATCTATGCGATGTTAGTGATGTCGCTGCCGTACGCAACTGTATAATGTCCGTATGTAAACAAACACAACGTGTTGACGTACTTGTTTCCAACGCAGGAAAACACTTAAGCGCTAATATTGAAAGCACCGATGAGCAAACCCTCGATGCGCTTTTTGCACTTAATGTGAAAGGTGCTTACGCTGCCGTACAGAGTGTACTACCTAATATGAAAGTCCAAAATAGTGGTTCTATTATATTAATTGCTTCTGATCAGGCAATTATAGGTAAGAAAAACTCGTTTGCGTATAACTTAACTAAACATGCCCTTGCTTCAATGGCAAAAACAACAGCGCTTGATTACGCCAGCTTTAATATTCGTGCAAATGCGGTATGTCCTGGCACAATAGAGACCCCACTATTTCACAATGCAATAGATGCGTACTGCGCGCAAAGTGGCGCTAACAAAGCTGAAATAGTTGCCGAAGAAGCCAGCCTTCAACCGCTAAATCGATTAGGTCAAGCTGACGAAGTTGCGGCACTTGTCAGCTTTTTAGCAAGCGACGATGCCAGCTTTATTACTGGCAGCCTACAAAGCATTGATGGTGGCTATACAGCCCAATGAGTACAAAAATAATTGACCCACATGTACACTTTTTTAATTTAAGTGAGGGTCAATATTCATGGTTACAAGGCGCTTCCCCACCAACATGGCCAAATTTAGACAAAATAAAACAGCCTGTTAGCGAAGAAGATTTAATTCAAAGCACCGATTTTAAACTTGCAGGTCTTGTACATATTGAAGCGGGGTTTGATAATAATGCGCCAATAAATGAGTTACATTGGCTAACCACGCACTTAAAAAAAACACCTTTTAAAGCAATTAGTTTTGCGCAAATTGATCAAGAAATTGATTATTTCTCTGCTGCACTAAAAAATATTCAGCATACTCATTTAGCTGGGATTAGGGATATAACCGAAGGCAATGATGCAACCCGCTTACTCAATAAAAATTGCTTTGATAATCTAGAGTACCTAAGTCATTTAGAATTACACTTTGAGGCGCAGTTTGAGCTTGAAAATATACCAGTGACAGAAAAACTCGCTCACTACGCTAAACAGCTCCCGCAATTACAGATTGTCATTAACCATGCGGGATTACCTAACAATACTGCGCTTTGGCAACAAGCGATTAAACAACTAGCCAAGCACTGTAATATCTTTATAAAGTTTTCAGGCTTTGAGCTTTTAGCATTAAATAATCACCAACAAATTGAATGCTTTAATACAATTTTAAAACAGTTTGGCGAGCAGCGTATTATGTTTGCTAGTAACTTCCCCGTTTGCCAAATCAACACTAGCTACAATAACTTATGGCACTCTTATTTAGATTTATGCCATAGTGAAGGCACTTGGCACCAATTAAGCTACAAAAACGCTAAACATCTCTACCAAGTATAAATAAAAACCGCTATATTTACTTAACAGTATAAAAAGCGAGCCTCTACATGTTCACTCTAACTAAACTAAATATGGCAAAAACACTTCTACCTTTAACACTCGCTAGCACTTTAGTCGCGTGTGGCGGCGGAGGTAGCTCAGCCAATACAAGTACTGGCACAACTACAAATAATGCCAGCTGGGTTTCCGGTACGTTTGCTAATGCAAGTCAATTTAAAGGGCAGTGCCAAGCTATTAATGAAAAAAACTGGCTGCGCTCTTGGAGTAACGAAACTTACCTGTGGTACAACGAAATAATAGATACCGACCCTGCACTTACCAGTGCAGTAGCTGATTATTTTGAGTTGCTTAAAACGAACGAACTTACTGACTCTGGTGCTGAGAAAGATAACTTTCATTTCACCTTATCAACCGATGAATGGGAGCGCCAAAACCAAGCCGGCATTAGTTATGGCTATGGCTTTAATATAAAATTAATCGCTAGTAGTGCCCCACGACAAGCCGTTGTTACCTATACCGAGCCAAATACGCCAGCAAGTAGTCAAAATATAATACGTGGATTTGAGCTTGTTGAAGTCGATGGGATTGATTTTGTTAATGCAACTTCAGCTAGTGATGTTAGTACCCTTAATGCAGGCTTATTTCCAAAGCTAACAGGGAAAGTAACCGAGTTTATATTTAAAGACATCAGCACTAACGAAAGTCGCACCATTACACTTACGTCCCAAAATGTAACATCCCAACCAGTGATCAATGTTCGCACAGATCTTGCCGGTGGTGATGTCGGGTATTTTCAATTTAATACTCATAACGCGATTGCCGAAGAGCAACTATATAATGCATTTAACGAACTTGCTGCGAGTAATATTAAAGATTTAGTGATTGATGTACGCTACAACGGCGGCGGTTTATTAGAATTGGCTAGTCAAGTTGCCTACATGGTTGCGGGTAACGCAAACACGCAAGGTAAATTTTTTGAACGTACAATTTTTAATGATAAAAATCCAAATACTAATCCTGTAACAGGTGAAACAATAACGCCGATGCCCTTTACTAATCAGTTTATAGGGTTTGATAAAAGCGCAAGTATTGTAAGCGGCAGCCAACTACCTACACTAAACCTAAATCGTGTTTATGTACTTACCACCAGTAATACTTGCTCTGCAAGTGAGGCTATTATGAATGGGTTACGCGGTGCTGATATAGAGGTTATTCAAATTGGCTCTGGTACATGTGGTAAGCCCTATGGTTTTTACCCTACCAATAATTGTGATACTACTTATTTCACTATTCAATTTACTGGCCAGAATAATAAAGGTTTTGGTGAATACTCAGATGGATTTGCACCACAAAATACGGTTGATAACGCCCGTCAACCAGTGCGTATTGAAGGCTGCGCCGTTGCAGATGATTTTACTAAGCAACTAGGTAGTGCGGATGAAAGACTGCTTAGAACAGCATTAGAGTATCGCACCTCTGGCAGCTGCCCAGCAGCAAGCTCAATAAACGGCATGCGCGGTTTTGCATCATCTACTGATACCCCTGAGGTAAAAGATACGCGAATCCAAACTATGCTTGAACAAAACATTATTCTTCGCGATAACATGAGATAAACTATGAAAATACGTTCATTAATAGTCACTATTATTACAGCGATTGCACTATCTGGATGCTCAGCACAAAGCTCTGAGTCGACTCCTAAACTGCAACATGCATTATTAGTAGAGCCTAATAGTGCCGCTGTCGCCGAAGTTATCGCCCTGCTACTTCATAGTCCGCATGTACAATTGGCTGATGACGTATTTCTAACAAGCAGTACGGTGACACTTGATAGACTTAATCAAAAAGATGCTTCGGGTAACCCTATTATGGGCAAGCAGCTCAACATGCCCGATCAATTTGAGTTAATGATTAAAGATGGACAATGTTTTGTGCGCCACCTTGATAGCAAGGCAACCAAAGCGCTAAATGGCGCTAATTGTCGAGTAAATAATTAGTTTACTCTGTGGCAGTGATATACAAAAAAGCGCTGCGCTCACTGAAGTATATGCTTTATACATAACCGCAGCTTACTTAAGCTGCAAAAGTAACTACAATGATATTTATTAACCTTAAAACAGGATATTAAAATGAGTAATCTTAGCTTTCGAGTTATTCCTAAAGAAGATGGACAATGGGACATTTCTAGCCCAACGGGCGGAGATAGTGAAAATATTTGTATTGATTATAAAGAACTAAAGGCAGGGCAAGCCGTCAATTTATATTATGAATTGGCTGATTGCCCAGAATGGGAATTTGCTGAAAATGGCACGTATTTCTCTGATGCCAAAGATAATTTTAATTATCAATTAACAAGTATAGTAGCAAATGGCGGTCAATCACTTATTGTGTCTATTTCAAGCATTATTCCTGCTCACGCATTACCTGCTGAGCTGGCAACAAAACTTGCTGACAATCCAGATGAAGCTATTTCTGGCCTGCTAAGTGAGAGTGCGGATTATGAAGTAAACTTCCGACTTGTAGCGAAAAATAAAGCTAATTCGGAATCTAAAATGCGTTATTTTTCTCAAGATCCGCGCGTAATCCTTCAAGATATGGAACCAGACTAACTGACCTATGTACAGAGAGAATTATAATTCTCTTTACCTAAGAGTGTTTCAAATTGATTCTCTGTACATAACGGTTTAAACCAAATAAGCCGATAGAACACAGGACTCCAGCCCTTTTTGATACTTTGTTCTATCGATGCCACCGCTGAATACTTTTCTCCTAAAATAGTTTGAACCATAGCTTTCACAAAATAAACTTCACTTAATTCAGAGTTTTTATTTAAAGCCCGATCAATGCTAATCATCGCCTTTTGGCTTTTACCTAAATGAACTTGCGCTTGCGCTTTTTCTAATAAGAGTTCAACAACTTGTGTATCATCAGCAATCCCTTTATCTATATTTTTATAAATGTCAGAGGCCTGATCCTTTTTACCTAACATAAATAAAATATCGGCCAAGTTAAGCTGTTGCGTACTATTTTTAGACGAAAGTTCCACTGCCTTTTGCGCATAATATAGCGCTTCTGTAAACTCTCCTTTTAAAGACAATACAATAGAGTAATTTGAATATGTTGATGAAATAGCTGTCGAACTCGTAATTAATCGCTGATAGTTTACTTCCGCTTTAACTAAATCTCCTGATAACAGCGAAATATCAGCCAGTGTTTGCAAGGCAAAAAAATCATTTGGGATATGTGTTAATATTTTTGATAAATATTCAGATGCTTTTTTATTATCCCCGAGCATTACATGAACAATTGCTAAATTTCGTGTTGTTATAAGCATCGGTCTTATTTTATAAGCAAGCTTTGCATGAGTTAATGAACGTTCTAGCTCACCACTTCTTTTATAATAAATAGCTAACAAAGTTTGCTTTTGAAACTCTTCAATATCTGATTTTTTGATTTTTCCGATTACTATATCCGTGTTGTACTTATCTTTAACATGTTGATAAATCTCTAACAAATCAATTAAATAAGCGGGGCTGTCATGATAAGAACTCGGAAGCGTATCTAATGTCATTTTTAGTTTTTTTATCACTTCAGGGTTGAGTGTTTCATCGTAATGACGCAGTACAATTTTACGGTATAGTGGATATAAAGGTGTAAATTCAGGGCTATGTAATATTAAATCCTCTATATCTGCAATTACAGAAAGAGTATTTTGGGAGTTAGTTGAAACAACGTTGACCAAGCTTACATAGCGCTCTAAAAATTCACGCTCTTTTTTTAATGCTCGTTTAGTCGCAATATCACCCGTATAGAGTTTTTCGATGAAGCTGCTTGTTACATTATAAATACCCATGTAATTCTCAGTATCACTCGCGCTTCTTTCAGCACGAACTAAAGTGCCACTTTTACCATCAAGTAAACTTAAATTAATATCACACGACAATGGAGTACAATCTAAATGAGTAGTAAGTAACTGATCCGCATTAAGCGCTTTGCCTAAAATAGGCAAACTTAAATTGTCTCCTAATAACTTTTGAGTTTGTCGAATTTCGATCTGAGAAATTAACGCATAACCTGAGGTATCTAATAAATATTGTCTAATAGCATCATTAATTGCCAGATTGAGTACTTGCTTTTGAGAATCCAAGAGCTTGGTTTTTTTACTAAACTCAATGGGGAGTACTGCAACGTAAGTTTTAGGTTTATTTGCCTGCCAGTACCAAATACTCGCTGAAAAAAGGCCAATAACAATACACGATAATAATGTAAAAACAGTCAATTCTTTCCATTTTTTCTGTTTGCTTGCTAACTGAATATCCGCCAGAGAAATCGTCTCGCTATTATTATTTAGCAACATCATGATATGCTTCAACTCTTCAATAACTTCAGCACTCGATGCAGGACGTTGCTTTACATGATATGAAAGAAGACGATTTATCAATAATCCTAATGGTTCAGGAATATCCGCAATAGCACAAGCATCAGCACGGCAGCGACTATTTTTTATTTGCTCTGCAATTGATTTATTAGAAGGTGTGGGCGATTGCTCCATGTATGGATGTTGGTTAGCAAAAAGTTGGTAAGCAATTAACCCCAATGAAAACAAGTCACTTCTAAAATCTAACGGCTGCTCGTTTAATTGCTCTGGCGACATAGCAGTTAAACTACCAAAACTACTGTTTTCTTGAGCTTGAAAAGTGTCTTTTATTTGTGAAATACCAAAATCAGCAATTTTAGCTGAGCCACTTTCATTAACCAATACGTTAGCTGCTTTGAGGTCAAGGTGTAAAATATTCTGTTGATGAATTGCAAATAGTCCTTGAGTTATATCAAGTAGCAACTCAAGTTTTTTTGGTAATGTAAGGTTTTGTTGTTTAATTAAGCATTCAAGCGTTGTGCCTTTGACATATTCCATCTCTAGAATCAATTGCTCGTCATGTTGAATAGTTTTATAAATTTGCACTATGTTTGGATGATTAAAGCACGCTAATAATTTAGCCTCCAACAAGGTTTTATCAGATATAGGAGATGATAAGTCAATGACCTTGAGCGCCACTTGTCGATCTAATTTTAAATCAATGCCAAGGTATACTTTACTCATACCACCTTGCGCCAAAGGATGTAGCTCTCGGTAATGATCTTCGAGTTTAAACACACTGCTCCCGATTATTAAAATTATGTTAACCATTAGTTTAACTTCAAAGGTCAAATAATTGCAATCTATTGATATTATTTAACTATAATAAAGAATAACAACTGGAAATAAATGATTAATTATGGCCATTTTAAAACACACTAAATCGCAAAAAAACTTATATTTACGTGCCTTTCATCGCTTTGGTAGATTAGCGCATTCTGTAGATACTTTTCTTGATTTCCCTGAGGTCACACGTATTCATGCCGTAATTGAGTGGCTTAATGAGCAATGGTATATCAATGATTTAAGTAAAAATGGGGTCTGGTTAAACGACATTAAAATCACCACAAACCAAAATACACCTTTAAAACAAGGCGATAAACTCAGTTTTTCACAAATCAATAATTTGATGTATCACGTTACTTCGGTAGAGCCGCCGCGAGATTTACTGTTTCCGGTAAATGAATCACAAGAGCAAATCATATACCTAGAGCAATACCACTTTTTACCTAATAATAAGCACCCTGAAGTTATTTTGCATTTCGATTCACAGCAGCACTGTTGGTATTATGAAGACATGCATGAACACTTACAACAACCAATTAATGATGGTCAAGATTTGCGTGTTGGCAACAATGTATGGCGTTTATTTCTAGCTGGCGCAGCCACCCAAGAAAAAACAGTCGAGCTAAAAGCACAGCCAAGTAATAACTTGGAATTTATTTTTAACCTCAGTCTTGATGAAGAGTTAGCCGAGCTTAAAATTAAAAGTCAGACAGCACTACTCGATTTTGATGTTCGCTCACATCACTATCTCACCCTACTATTGGCGCGTTATAAGCTACAAGATATGCAGAATGGCTTTGAAGCAGATACACAAGGGTGGGTACAAGTTAAAAAGCTAGCTAAGGATTTGGGGATCAGTGAAGCACATGTAAATATTCAAATTCATCGCGCACGCAAACAATTTGTTGAACTACTAAATAATGAAATAATACCTAGCGCATTAATAGAACGAAAACGCGGCAAAGTTCGCTTTGGCGGTAAGTTATTTACCATTTATAAAGGCAAAAAAATAGAATCTTCTAATTTAGAAAATACTATTGAATAAATAACAATTAACTAGGAATATAATTACTTATAAACCAATAGTCCCGCAACCAATGAACATTGGCTGCGGGACTTTATTATGCTTTGCTGAACTATTTTATTTCTACGCGCTGAGAGCGCATAACAATCTCGTCATTTAATTCAATACCAAGACCGGGCTCTTCTGATACTTCAAAAAAGCCATTTTTAGGTTGTGGATCTTGCAAGCACAATTCGCGGTTCCACTTTTTAATCGCATAAGTATGATGCTCATGAATCAAAAAGTTAGGTATCGCTGTTTCTAAATGCAGTGAGGCTGCTGTAGCAACTGGGCCACCACATACATGCGCCTGAATACGCACATCAAAAATATCAGCGTAGTCGCATACTTTTTTAGTTTCGGTAAAACCACCACATAAGCCAATATCTGGTTGTAGAACATCAATACTTTGATCTTCTAAGTACGGACGCACACCCCAGCGATTATACAGACGTTCGCCACCAGCAATAGGCACTGACACTTTGTCAGCCACTTTTGCGTGCAGTGAATGGTTTAAGTAGTTAACTGGCTCTTCAAAATACATACAGTCAAATTCTTCTGCAATTTCACCCAACTGAATGGCTGTGGTAACACCTGGTAAGCTGTGGCATTCAAAAATAATATCAACTTCGTCGCCCACGGCTTCGCGAATAGCTTGCATGCGTGCACGGTAAAGTTTCATTTCAGTACGTGAGATTATTTTTGTACGGTCGTAATAAGTATTGCCATCTTTATCGTACTGAATTGGATCTACTTTTACCGCATCATAACCTTCAGCCATCGCTTTTAAAGCAGCTTCTGCATATTCTTGCGGCTGTACTAGCGCTTTAAATTCGCTATCCCAGTCAAACTGTAATTGCGATGCGTATGTACGCAGTTTGTCGTTAACTTTACCGCCTAATAATTGGTATACAGGTAAACCAAGCGCTTTACCTTTAATATCCCAAAGTGCGGTATCAATTGCGCTCATTGCGGCATATACAACAGGCCCGCCGCCTAAGCCCCAAAAGCTCTCACGTAACATACGTGACCATAGTTTTTCGGTTTGAAACGGGTCGTGGCCGATTAAAAAGGCGTCGGCCATTTCTTTAATCATAGCCGCTGCAGCACTGTGTCCTAAATCGTAAGCAAGGCCCGCTTCGCCAACACCACTAATGCCTTCATCAGTATGAATACGTACAAACACCGGTGTCCAAGAAGGTCTATCAGGACAGTGAATATCAAATACTTCAACGCGATTTACTTTCATTTAAATTCCTTATTAACCGCTATGGGTTATTTTGCAAAACTAGGGTCAAGTCGATACGCTTTACGTAACATCGCAGGCCACGCAAGTTGCCCGCCAGTGCTGCCACTGTGTACTACGTTTGCTTGATTATAAATATTGTCGATTATAGGTTGCGGTACTTCAATAACCTCTTGCGAGCTTGATTGTAGTGCTAGTTGTATTTCACACGCTCGCTGTAAATCATAAAAGCGCATAAACGCATCGCCTACCGTTGGGCCTACTGTTAGGCCACCGTGATTGACTAATAACATATGGTTAGTGCTGCCTAAATCGTCTTGCAGCACTTTTCGTTCATCGTCGTTTACCGCAAGCCCTTCGTAGCCATGATAAGAAAGCGATAGCAGTGAAAACATTGAATACTGGCTAAGCGGTAATAAACCTTTTTTTTGCGTGGCAACAGCAATTGTTTCTTTAGTATGAAGATGAATAACACAATGCGCGTCTTCACGAACTTCATGAATCGCACTGTGAATGGTAAAACCTGCAGGGTTAATACTAAACGGCGTATCGTCGATAATATTACCATTTAAATCGACCTTCACTAAATTAGACGCAGTTACTTCATCAAAAGTTAAACCAAAGGCATTTACTAAGTAATGATCGGTGCCAGGCAAACGTGCTGATAAATGTGTATAAATTAAATCGCCCCAACGAAAATGATCAACCAGCCTATAACATGCCGCTAAGTCAATACGCAGTTGCCACTCTTGTGCTGATACTTTATTTTTTAAATCAAGTTGAGGTAAATCAAACATATTAAACCTTTTCAAAGCGTACATTGTTAATCAGTACAAATAGATGTTTAGAAGTCTAAAGCAGTCTTTATTTTATAGCAAACACAAACAAAACAGCCACACTATTGTGTGGCTGTTTATAAAACTAAATAACTGCGTAAATTATTTTACGTTAGCTAGGTAATCTGCAATTGCGTCAAACTCTTCATCAGTCACTGTTGCAACCATTGCTTTCATGGCCATAGACATACCGTTGCTACGCGCGCCTGATTTAATGTCTTTCATTTGTGCAACTAAATAGTCTTTATTTTGACCATTTAGTTTTGGGTACATACCCATAATTGGTGCTTTACCTTCAGCGCCATGGCAGGTTTGACAATTTTTAGCTGTATAAAGTGCAGCGCCATCAGCGGCAGCTGCATTAAACGAGAAGCTTGCGGCTAAACTAATACCCGCGCCTAGTAGTAGTGTTTTCATCTTGCTCATTGTATTTACTCTTCTTTTTTAACGGTTAGAAAAAACTGTTCTATTGATTGTAGTAAACAATCAAATAAAAAGCATACGTACGAAACGACGCTAGACGATCAACTTAACCAAACTGCTAACTCGTTCCTACTCATTTTTATATACCTTAGCAAATAAAAATGAGCTTACCCTTAATAGCTTATTACCAAACTATATCATCGGGTACTTCAAAATCTGCGTATGGATCGTCTTCGTCTTTTGGTTTGTTTTCTGGCTCTACATGAAAAACAATATACTTTTCGTCAACTTCAGCCACTTTGCGTGCTGGTTCGTCGTCTAAAACGTAAAATTGCCCTTCGAGTACACATATAGCTAAACGACCACCCGATAACGCTTTTTGCGTTTTTTCGTTTACGTCGATATTTTTTACTTTATTTTGATAAGTAAAATTAAATGTGCGCTCACCACGAATAGCGTCTTGGTTATGATGCTCTAAAATTTGCTTAACCCGCGCTTCTTGCTCGCGCTGCTTTAAATCACCTTGACGTGCTTGATTGAGCTCTTCAGCCTTTTTTTGCTGCTCTAGCTTAGTTTGTTGAATATGCTTTTGCAGATCACTTGGGTTACTTGTAGCCCCTTTCTTTTGCTTTTTTTGTTGCTTACGTTTTTCTGATTTAGCAACTTTAGCATTATGCGATGTTGTTAATCCTGCTTGAAGCAATTGGTCTTGTAATGAACCCATGGCTTTGTTCCACTAAAAACTAATATTAAGGTTATTTTAATCACCAACGAGTGCAAATAACAGCGCTATCGACATTAATCTAGCAAACTAGTTAAAACAAACCATGATGTAGCGCAAAATTAGTGGTTTTAATTATCAATTAAAGGCAATTTTTAATACACTACTGTGCAGTCAATAAGCAAATGTATAAGCCATATAATGCGTTTACCTCATCTACTCGTTTGCTCGGTATTTATCTTTTTTGTGCTTTATGCACCACAACCTCTACTCAGCCTTTTTGCGAACGAATTTAGTGTAGCCCCTGCGGTAGCCGGCAGCCTGATGACTGTAACTATGCTACCTTTAGCTATTGCACCGCTGGTTTATGGTGTACTTTTAGCAAAACATAACCCGCTGCTCATATTGCGTATTGCAATGGTTTTTTTAGGCCTAAGTTGTCTACTTTTTATTTATGTACCTAGCTTTGAGCTTTTATTGTTAGTTAGGTTTTTGCAAGGCTTAACACTTCCTGCGGCTTTAACTGCAATGACTAGCTATATAGGTATGAGCTATCGCGCCGATGCACTTCAAAAAAATATGACTCTTTATATAAGTAGCAGTATTATTGGGGGTTACTTTGGCCGCGTACTTGCCGCTTTGTTTAGCGATTTATGGCATTGGCAGAGCTTTTATTATGTTATAGCCTTTATGCTTATTTTTTTAGCTTTAACAATTAAACACTCTCGCTTTACAAATCCATCAACAAAGTCACAGCTTTTACCACTAGGTTACATTAAACAACTAAAAGAAGGCGCTGTACTTAAAGTGTATGGTGCCGTTTTTTGTATGTTTTTTTGCTTTGCCGCACTACTTAATTATTTACCATTTATATTGCAAAATACGTTTTTAATCACAAATACTCGCGATATTGGCTTGGTTTACAGTGGTTACCTAGTTGGTGCCCTCGCCTCTATTGCTGCGCCTTGGTTACTTAAAAAAGCCCCTTCAGCTTGGCACCTTTTAGCCGCTGTATTTAGCTTTTATAGTGTGAGTATTATTTTATTAATGAGCCACCAGCTTAGCTTGTTTTTAATCGCATTCACTTTATTTTGTGGGGCAATGTTTGTAATTCACTCAACCGCAGCGCCGCTTGTTAATAAAATAAGCAAAGCGCCACCTAGTGTAACCAATGGCGGATATGTATCGTTTTATTACAGTGGTGGCGCATTGGGTTCGTTATTACCCGGTGTGGTGTACCAACATTATGGGCAAACAGCGTTTATGCTTACTCTACTTACTGTTTGCTTATGTGGTTTATCGTTAATTGTGTGGGCCTATCTTGAGGGCAAAAATACAACGCGAGGCTGATGCTTTGTGTGATTAAAAAATATTTCTAAATCTGATTTATTAAGCAACCACGTTTGGGTGTTTTCAAACGGATGACAATGAAACAAATCTCCATGCCAAATATCTTGATCAACCCATAAGCTCACTTGATTTTGCTTATCATTTAAAAGTGCCAACATTGACACACACCTAGGTGCCACTTTTAAAAACCTTGCTAGTCGTTCACTTGATGCAAATCCTAAACGCGAAAGGCCCTGTTGCTTTGAAAGTGTTTTTAAATCCAGCTGCTTGTTATGCGCTGTAATCACTAAAAAATGTTGCTTACCTTCGTTATCACGTAAAAATAAATTTTTCAGTCGCGTACCAGGGCGCTTAACCATAAACTCATCAGCCGCTAAGCTTGTGTGTAACGGCGGGTGCTCTATTGCATCGTAAGTAATATCTAGGTGCGCTAAAAGCTCTGCTAACTCAGTTTTATCAGCCAACATATTACAAACAACGCCCTCTGAGCAGTACACTTAAGTCTCGCCACAATACTTCGCTTACTTCGTGTTTATTATCACAATACTGGCGCATTTTTAGCTCTTGGTTTAATAACTTAACAGCTTGATCCTCTAACTCCAGCTTTAAAACACTCGACTCTTCAAAATGTTCTTGCTCAATATATTTTTTAATTTCACTGCGGCTTGGCCTATTATTCGGGCCACGATCGAGTTCAAAGTTATCGCGGTGCTTTGCTTTTACCGAAACCACATAAGCAAATAACTTATTCCCTTGATCATCCTGTTTTTCGTGAAACTGTTTATTATTTATTTCAAAAGATGGTTCATTACTTGAAACGCAACCGGCGAGTAAAACCATGAACATTAGCGCGCATTTTTTCATTATTTTTATCGTTTTAGTTTTAAATTAAGCCAAGTCTATCAAAAATTGACGTAAACAGTGAAAATAGTAAAAAAAATACTTGACCAAATTTATAAAAAAACTTAAAGTTCGTCCCGCTTGAAACTCAGCAGTCAAGCTTTTATGTAATACATAAAATAGGAATGTGGGGCTATAGCTCAGCTGGGAGAGCGCCTGCCTTGCACGCAGGAGGTCAGCAGTTCGATCCTGCTTAGCTCCACCACTTTCCTACCCTTTCTGTAATATTAAAACTACCTATATTTTTATACCATAATTCATTAAATTTTTAGACTATCCTCATTTACAACTCGTCTATTTTAATTTGAGTCTTTACAAGTTCTTAGCTATACATAATGTCATATGTATTAATATTTAGGCTTGAAATGGACACCCCCAAGCGCTCCACACTAAAAAAACTTGCAACTCTAGGCTTAGCAGCCGGTGTAATTACACATGCTCCTTATGTTTTTGCTCGCAAAAAAATAACATTAAGAGTACTTGGTACGCATGTAACTTTGCAAGAAGCTATTCGCAAACAAGCAATGAGTGACTTAGGTATTGATATACAGTTTTCTCCTGCTGGCAGTGCTGCGGTCTTGCAAAAAGCCTCTATGGATCCCAGCTCATTCGATTTATATGAACAGTGGTCTAACAGTATTAATATACTGTGGAATGCAGGCTCCATTCAACCTATAGAAAAAAAACGACTGACTCACTTTAATGAAATAAACCCACTGACCAAAACTGGACGCCTAATGCCCAATGCTAATATTGGTGCGGGGGATGCCCCTTACAAATTATTAAATGTGCAAGCAGATGGAACATTAAGCTCACAAGAAAGCGACCACATCAGCTTTTTACCCTATGTACATAATGTTGACTCTTTTGGCTATAACACACAATTCATAAAACCTGGCATTGCTTACGAAACAGAAAGTTGGAGTTGGCTACTAGATGCTACCAATAAAGGCAAAGTAGGCATTGTAAATGCACCCGCTATTGGCTTATTCGATCTGGCATTGGCAGCTCAAAGCAAAGGGCTTATTACCTTTGACAATATAGGCGCGATGACTCGCGCTGAGCTAGATAAGCTATTTAGTATTTTACTTGATTTTAAACGCCAGGGTCATTTTAGTGGTTATTGGAACTCAGTTCCCGAGTCCGTCGAGTTTATGAAAAGTGAACGAGTACACATAGAAAGCATGTTTTCACCAGCGGTCTCAGCGCTAAATGGGCAAGGTGTAAATGTACGCTTTGCAGCGCCAAAAGAAGGCTATAGAGGCTGGCATGGCGTTATGTGTTTATCATCACAAACACAAAACAGTGTAAAAGATGCAGCTTACGATTATATGAATTGGTGGTTATCCGGTTGGCCTGGCGCTTTTATTGCTCGCCAAGGCTATTATATTAGTAATCCTCAACGCTCAAAACCCTTACTGTCGCCTCATGAGTGGGATTACTGGTACGACGGTAAAGCTGCAAAAGCTAATTTATTAGATACCAATGGAAAAATAGCAGTAAAAATGGGAGAACAACGTAATGGCGGCAGTTACCTTAAACGTTTTAGCAATGTTGCGGTATGGAATACAGTGATGCCAACATACGACTATAGTTTACAAAAATGGTATGAGTTGATTAGTCGCTAATGAAAATACATTCAATAAAATCAAAAATAGTTTTAGCTGTATGCCTCCTTACAAGCTTATTACTTTTACAAAGCTACTTATTTAATTACTCACAAAAATCGTTACTTAACACGCAAAAAATACAACACAGCGCCCTCATGCAAAGTGAAAGCGTCACTGACTTAGAAAATAATGTGGTATCGCTCCAAGGCCAAGCCATTGCCTATGTTAACAATGCAAATGAAAACACCATAGAGAACTTCAATTTTTATTTAAAAAAAGCCAATCTTAGTTTAAGTAAATTAAACATGAATGCCTCATCACACACCTCATCATATCAAGAAGAGCTAAAGCGCTTAAAAGAGTACCTCAATAATTATCAGGAAACATTTAGCCAAGTTGTTATTAATAGAACAAAGCGTGAGCAGCTCTACATAACACAATTTAAACAACCTATTGCAGAGCTAAAAGCACACATTATTAGCTTAGACACTTCAACAAAAAATGAAAAAAAAGCATTCTATACAAATATTTTACTCACCATAAGTAATTTGGAACATGCAACAGTCAGTTATCTTTATAAGCCAAATTTTGATAACGCACAAAATGTTAAGCAAAACCTTGAGCATTTGCACCTTAAATTATCGAGCATATCAAAAGAAAGTAACTCACTTATAAGTCATACCACTCAATTAAAACAAGCATATAATCAGCTTGTATTACTCACTCGTAGCTATACTTTTTCTATTAATGTTGTACTAACGGGTATTGAAAATGAACTGCTTTACTTAGCTAATCAAATTAAAGATGCAGAAAAAAGCAAATTAGATGAAGCTGAAAAATCACTCAGTTCACACTTAATCACCAATGCCGAGCAAGCAAACTTATTGGCCGTGTTAATTACCGTTATTCTTATTGTGGTGAGCTATTTTATTTTTAATAAAGTTATTAAGCCCATCACTCGCCTTACCGCTTTGCTAAATGATATGAATAACGAAAAAGCGGTCATTCTAGATTACGAAAGCAATAACCAAAGTGAAATAGCCTCAGCCATAAAGGCGGCGAATGCGTTATATACCAAAAATAAACAAACGAAAGAGCTACTCATCGAAACTCAAAGCTTGAACATACAGATGGAAGCCATGAATAAAGAACTCACTATTGCCATAACACAAGCTGAAAAAGCCAATCAAATAAAAGGCGATTTTGTTGCAAACATGAGCCATGAACTGCGTACTCCGATGAATGGAGTTTTAGGCATGTTACAGCTACTTAAAGACAGCTCCCTCCCTACAAAGCAACAACATTATGCAGACAAAGCCTTTTCTAGTGCGCACAATTTACTTCATATTTTGAATAATATTTTAGACTTTTCTAAACTTGACTCAGAAGAAGTAAAAATAGAAAGTATTCCATTCACACTCGACTCCATTGTTAATAACACCGCTAATTTATTTCAAGATACAGCAAACCAAAAGGGTTTAATTTTCGAATTTAGCTTACATACAGACCCAACTTTAGAACTAATTGGTGATCCTTTCTACTTAAACCAAATAATAAATAACTGTGTTGGGAATGCGATAAAGTTTACCGACCACGGGAAAATACAACTTATTATAGAAACTGTCTCTCAGCAAAAAAACATTATAAATCTACGATTTTGCATTAAGGATACTGGAGTCGGAATAAAGCAGGAGCAACTTGAAAAAGTGTTTAATTCTTTTTATCAGGGTGATGCTTCAACCACTCGTAAATATGGTGGTACAGGGCTTGGTTTAACAATAAGTCAGCAGTTTGCAAAAGTGCTTGGTGGGCATATACAAGTCAGAAGCCAAAAAAATAAAGGCAGTGAGTTTTATTTTACTTTGCCATTTACATTATCATCTCAGCATAAATCAAAAAAACGCGCTTTATTAATTGCTCCTAAAAAAGAACAAGTAACCAAGCTAATAACATTGTTAAGCGATATAAATATAACCCCTGAAACAACTAAAGAGCCACTACGTGCACTTGCTAAAATATCTCAACCTAACTCGCCCTTTGATATTGTTATTTTATCATTAACCCAGGATGAAGCAAAAAGCAGTATTATTTTACATAAACTAATTGAGAGCAGTCAGGCATTTGAACACGCTCTAAAAATAATTGTGATCATTACTGATACAGAGCAGCCTACTCTACAAGAGATACATAAAGATGTGCATGTTATAGCTAAACACTACAATGATTCTGATATTTTAAAGTTACTTGCTCCACAAAAAACGATAACAATCGCTAAAGATAAGGCTTTCAATAAATTTAAAGGATGCAAAGCATTAATAGTCGATGACAACCCATTAAACGTTGAAATTACAACCGCCATGCTGAAAAAGCTAGAGGTAGATAGTGTTGCTGCACTAAATGGACTAGAAGCGATTGAGTGCATAAAAAAAGAGACATTCAACATTATTCTTATGGATATCCAAATGCCTGTGATGGACGGTATTTCAGCCACAAAAAAACTAAGAGAAAGCGGCGAAACACTACCAATAATAGCATTAACAGCGGCGGTATTACCTGAAGATGAAAAAGCAGCTATAACAGCTGGTATGAATGACTTTTTAGCAAAACCACTTATTTTTGATACATTTTATGAGGTTATAAATAAACACCTTTCAGCAAATAAAGAGCCATCACTTGTTAATGTTTCGTTAGCGCTTAAAAATTTGGAGGGCAATGAACGTTTATTTAATAAACTGCTTATACAATTTTCTACTGATTACGAGGACTTTATAACAAAGTGCCAAGAATTTTTAGACGCTAATAACAATATAGATCTGGTGCGTAATATTCATACGATAAAAGGCCTAGCAGGAACTTTAGGATTAGAAAACCTAGAACACAACGCTAAAAAAATTGAATCACAGATTAAAAATAAAGACGTTATTTCATTTGCACAATTTGGAAAGCAGTTCGCCATTACCTTTCAAGCAATAGAGCAGTACCTATTAACCCAACAAATCCATAGTGATAATAGTTTGGATACCAATGCGGCTCTAAATGATGTAATAGAAGAGATATATGAATTAGCTATTAATGCCAAGCCTATTCCTAACAGCTTACTGAGCAATTTAGACAACTTACCATTTAAGCCACCTCACCCTATTCTTGGCCTTAAATCAGCTATTAATCACTTTAACTATCAATTAGTAATAGAGCTAATAATCAAGTTTAGAGAGAGGGATTTAAACTAGGGCGTGTTGACCTTTGTGGATTGAAATTTGTTCAATCTAGGGGCGATTTAATCGCGGCGCGAGGTTTGTAATCGAGTGGGCTCGGTAACTGCTCCTGCGTTACTCTAATGGCTTACATCC
>NZ_JACJEM010000034.1:0-51873 GCF_014164085.1 Pseudoalteromonas sp. SG45-5
GATTTTCAGTGAAAACAAGGCGAATTTACGCGTCAATAGCTGGCCTATTGCAAGTAAATTCAACGCAGTTAGCGCTGAAAATAGCTGCTAGAGATAGATTTATTATCCAGAGTTCAGGTTACTTACGTTTAGTCGGCTTAACACGTTGATTATGTTTTTTAACTGCTTTACGGATCTGATTGATTTTAGCGCGTTTATCTTTGCGCTTTTCTGGCATAACTGAAAGTTTGGTTTGTGTTTCACGGCCTAATTTAACAGTTTTACGTAAATAGTTAACTGTTTCTAAGTCATACTCTATCCAGCCACCTTGTGGTACGCGCTTGTCTAGCTCTAACTTTCCGTAACGAATACGAATAAGACGAGATACTTCAGCATCCTGTGATTGCCATAAACGACGAACTTCACGGTTACGACCTTCGTTTAACGTTACGTTAAACCAGCGGTTTACACCTTCGCCACCCATAGGCTTTACGCTAGTAAACTTGGCAGGTCCATCTTCTAACTCAACACCACGCATTAAATTTTTCAGGGTTTCGTTTGTTACCTCGCCAAACACACGCGCTGAGTATTCACGCTCAACTTCGTAGCTTGGGTGCATTAAACGGTTTGCAAGCTCACCATCATTCGTAAACAGCATTAAACCGGACGTATTAACATCAAGTCGGCCAACTGCAATCCAACGATCGCCATCAATGCGAGGAAGTCGATCAAATACAGTACGGCGACCTTCAGGATCTTTGCGTGTGCTTAACTCACCTTCTGGTTTGTTATACATAATAACACGGCAAATTCTATCTGCTTTTTCTTCAATTTTTACTGTGTGTCCATCAACGCGAATTAAATCGGTCTCTTCAACACGGTCGCCTAACTTTGCGACTTTACCATTTACACTAACGCGGTTTCCATCAATGTATTTTTCCATTTCACGGCGTGAGCCTACCCCTGCACGGGCTAGGACTTTTTGTAACTTTTCACCTTGTATACTCATTCGGATGGTTCTCTCACAGAAGGATCACTTAATAACTGGTTAATCTTACTTTGCTGCTCTGTTGGCAACGCTGGTAAATTGTCTAAACCAGTTAACGAAAAATAATCTAAAAATTGTTTAGTAGTTGCATATAAAGCCGGCTTACCCGGAACTTCTTTATGCCCTACCACTTTAACCCATTCTCTTTCGAGTAAGGTTTTAATAATATTCGAACCCGTAGTAACACCCCTTACCTGCTCAATTTCGCCGCGTGTAATAGGCTGCCTGTAAGCAATAAGCGATAATGTTTCTAGCAAAGCACGTGAGTATTTAGGCGCACGTTCCTGCCAAAGGTTGTTTAGCCAAGGACTTAGACTATTGCATGCCTGAAAACGATACCCACTGCCCACTTCAACTAAGCGAATACCACGAGTTTGAAAATGTATTTGTATTGTATCAATTGCATTATTTATTTGCGCCATAGATACAGCTAAATCCATTAATACAACGTCTTTAAGATGACGCTTACTAACCGGTTTATCTGCAACAAAAATCGCCGCTTCAATGATCTCAACTAATTGCTCATCACTAATTCGCCGACCCGCCATAAACACTCTTAACAAATAAAAATACACAGCCATCTATTATGACAGAACAACACCAAACTAGGAAAATATATCTATCAAATAGTTAAATTAAAGACACAAAAAAGCCAGTGAAAATCACTGGCTTCTAACTTGATTAATCTAACAGCAAAAATTAGCTGCGTTTAAGTGACTCAAGTGCGTCATCTTCAGCCACGGCGCTGCCGTACTTTTCAATATAACCGACAAACTCGCTTTTACTAACGCGTTTATCTTTATCTTTATCCATATAACCAAAATGATTTGAAATATCATCGTCATTACCTTCGACGATTGAAATATAACCATTTTCGTCGTTATCTAAACTTGCAAAACTACTTTCAATTTTATCAAATTTAGCAATATCGGCTTTAAATGCCGACTCGCTCACATCACTATCAGTCGCAACTTTACCGGCATTTAGTTGCATGTAAGCGCTAAACTCTTTACGGCTGATTTCATTGTCCATATTGGTATCAATATTTGAAAAATGTTCCCAGATGTTATCGTCATCTGCTTCGACTTTTGAAATATAACCATCGCTGTCATTGTCCAGACTTGCAAAATCGCTGCCTATTTTATCAAGACCTTGATTTGAAGAACAAGCTGCTAGGCTCAATGATGCTAAAATTGTTGCTGCTAATGTTAACTTTTTCATAAGACGTATCCTTGTAATTAATAAATGTCAGTTTAATTAATACAAGTCTAATGCCAAAATAAAAAGTGCAATTAAATCAATTGCATGCATATTCATTATCTTCGAGAGAAGCTATTTTATCACATCACCTCTGCAGACTTTTCAATACACCTTGTAATTTTTACAAAAAAAAGCTCGGTAAAAATACCGAGCACTTTTTAAGTCTTTAGCGATTAAATAGCGGCATTTTGATAACGCTTAACAAATTCAGTGACTGTTTGCCCATTACACTTTAACGAATCTACATTACCTAGCTTTTGACGAACTGGTGCTAGCCCTTGTTTTAAAGCTGTAAGGCATAATTGTGTTTCTTGTTGAGCATCTTTAGCAAATACCTCAACCTTAGCTTTAGTTACTTTACTGGCTGTTTCTTTTTTAGCTATATCACGAATATCTTCACCATTACACAAGATGCTTGATGAAAAGCGTGATAAAAATACACCATGCTGAGCCGCTACTTTACGAGCGGCTGTAAAACCCTCATTTGCACTTAGTACACATAATTTAGATTCAATTTTATTGTCTTTACTAAAATACGAATTACTTTGTGCAGAAACAGTTGTTGATACTAAAAGTGCTGCAGCTAGAATTAATTGTGTTTTCATGAGAGTTCCTATTTGAACGAGGTTGCTAAATAATTTCGCGCATTATATGACCAATAATCTACATAGCAATTGAATTTTTTATTTATTTTACAAATTAATAAAACATTAACAATGTTTAAACTTTAAACACCAATTGCACAACATTTGCGCAGCTATTTTCTCATTTCAGTCATGTTATGTAAGCGTATTTACTGATACAATTTGACGTATTAAATCGAACTAATTTTAAGGCAAATCCAATGAAAGTGATTTCTTTTAACATCAATGGCCTGCGTGCTCGTCTTCACCAGTTACAAGCTATTATTGATAAACATCAACCAGACGTGATTGGCTTACAAGAAATTAAAGTTCATGATGAAGCGTTCCCGTTAGAAGATGTACAAAAAATGGGGTATCACGTGTATTACCATGGTCAAAAAGCACATTACGGCGTAGCTATGTTATGCAAAAAAGAGCCAAAATCAGTCTTAAAAGGTTTTGCCACAGATACTGAAGAATCACAAAAACGTATGATCAGCGTTACCGTGGAGCAAGAAAACGGCCGTGATTTAACCGTAATGAATGGCTATTTCCCACAAGGCGACAATATTAATCATGAAACTAAATTCCCTTATAAACGTCAGTTTTATAGAGATTTAATGACTCACCTTGAAGCAAACCATACACCCGATCAAGATGTTATCGTTATGGGCGATATCAATATATCTCCAACCGATTTAGATATTGGGATTGGCGATGTAAACGCAAAACGTTGGTTAAAAACGGGTAAATGTTCTTTTCAACCCGTGGAGCGTGAATGGCTTGCTACACTACTTAACTGGGGCTTTAAAGACACCTTTAGAGAGCAAAACCCTGATACAGACGATCAATATTCGTGGTTTGATTATCGTTCAAAAGGATTTGTAGATAACCGAGGTTTGCGCATTGATGTGGTGCTTGCAACTAACGACTTGTCAGCTCGTTGTATTGAAACTGGAATTGATTACGAACTACGCGGCATTGATAAACCGTCAGATCACGCACCAATTTGGTCAACGTTTAAATAACTATGATGTTGAGCGTACAATTACAAGGGTTGCTTTGGGTCCTAGTAATAATAATTAGTTTACTCAGTTTTGATAAAGCGACCTATAAAGCGCTTTTTGCTACACCCGTTCGACAAACGGGTGTACTTGCTTGTGCGCTGGTCTTTGCACTATTATGGCGGATCAAAGCTGGGATACTAACAGGCCTAGATTTACATATTTTAGGCGTAACCGCAGCCACTTTAATTCTGGGTTGGCGCTTGGCTATTTTAAGTAGTTTGCTTGCAACTGCGTTACTATTCGCTTTTGGGCTTATTGAGCTTGAATTACTCGCGGTGCAAATACTTATTAATGCATTCATACCTATAATAGTTAGCTACTTAGCTTTTATTGTTAGTTATCATTATTTACCTCGTCACTTTTTTGTTTATATATTTGTCTGTGCTTTTATTACTGCAGGATTCATAGCATGTCTAAAAATAAGCTTGGGTGCCTTATTTTACTTAGCTATTGGGCAATATAATTGGCAAGAGCTCGCTGATAACTATGTATATTTAAGTGCCATAATTTGGTTTCCTGAAGCCATGCTAAATGGAATGGCCATTACTATAATGATCACTTATCGCCCACATTGGGTAAAAACTTTTTATGATAAGGACTACCTAGACTCATGAGTCTTGAATATCGCTGCCCCTTGTGCAGCAACATGCTTACAAAAACGAACAACACGCTTAGCTGCGAAAATAAACACAGTTTTGACTTGGCAAAAGAAGGGTATATCAATTTATTACCTGTACAGCAGAAAAACTCTAAGCAGCCAGGCGATTCATTAGAAATGGTACAAGCCAGACGCACATTTTTAGAGCGCGGTTATTACCGCTTTTTACAACACGCACTGGGTAACATAGTTAGCACATTAGATGCAGGCAATATTATTGATTTAGGGTGTGGGGAAGGTTTTTACACGCATGCACTGGCGAATAAAACAAACGCTAATGTGTATGGTGTAGATATATCAAAGTCAGCAATAAAATATGCTGCAAAGCGTTATGATAATTGTCAATTTAGTGTTGCATCAATTAGCCAGGCACCATTTGAAAACCAGTTCGCCGATGTGTTAGTGAGTGTGTTTGCTCCTTTATTTGAACAAGAACAGGCTAGACTTGCTAAATCTGGAGCAACACTGATTGTTGCAAGTCCAGGGCCTTGGCACTTAAAAGAATTAAAAAATTATATTTACGAAAACGTTAATGAACATACTCAAATAGATACCCCAAGTGGATTTGTTCAAGCACAGCAAATACTGCTAACTGAGCAGGTAACGCTTAATTTTAACGACGTAAAGAACCTGATTATGATGACACCATTTGCGTGGAAATTCAGACCTGAACACTGGAAGTTACTCGAAGAAAAAGGTGAGCATACTGTCACCTTGTCATTTTACATTACGCAGTTTACAAAAACTGCATAATCAAATTTGAGGTTGTTTAGGCGTAAGTTTAACAACCTCTAAAATTGCTCTTTAGTAAACGCTTTATCCATTTTATCAAACATGTCTTTTAAAAGATTTGCAAGCTCCAGATAACGAGGCTTTTTTTCGTTTAGCTGTGTTTGATAACCATTGGCAAGCATTTTTGTGTAAAGATCGTTATACCACCTTTGCATAGCTGGTTCTAAAGGCGTTTGCGCGCGTTTACCTAGCCACAATAAGCCTTGCAACGGTAACGATATAAAAAATAAAGCACTTGCAATAGCTTGCGGTAAAAAATCTGGCCCTAAATAATTTATCTGAAAAAACAACGTAAGCATGGCTAAAATGGGCATAACTGTGATCGCAAGATCAGTGGCTTTAATAACCTTAAACTCGATAAATAGAGGTGCTAATTCTTTTCTCATTGGCCATTGTTTTGCGTACAACCGCCCTGTTTGTACTTGTGACATCACACTTTTTTGCATCATGACTCCTCACAGTGACTCTATTAAAACACAATACTAAATGGGTTATCTCTAAAGTGTAACACAATTCTAAAGGCTTTTACTTTATCAGTAAAAGTGCTTAATTTTGCTGTCAAAGTGTGCAAAACACTAAACTAAACTCCGTAACTGGGGTAAAATATTACGCATTGATTCAGCTACATTTTAGTTTAGCTTAATTAAATGTTTTAGCCTTATTTATCACGCTAAGTGTAACGATTAATGTTTCACGTGCACTTACTAAATTTTGTTTATGGAAATGAATTTATGCCAACAACTTCCCCTAAGTCACAACACGTTTTAGTACTAAACTGTGGTAGCTCCAGCTTAAAATTTGCCATTATTGATGCAAACACAGGCCACGAAATCATATCGGGTTTGGCAGAGCGCTTAGGTGCAGCAACTCCTTCTATAAAATATAAATTTAACGGCGCTAAAACAGTCATTAACTTGGCAGCGGAGCAAGCCCATGCTGAGGCTATAGATACGTTAGTAAGCCTAATAAAAGATCATAACTTAGATGAGCAACTTATTGCTGTGGGTCATCGTGTTGTGCACGGCGGCGAGCATTTTACACAATCGGTATTGATTGACGAGAAGGTCATTGCGGGTATTACACAAGCTGCAACACTTGCGCCGCTGCACGGGCATGCTAATTTATTAGGCATCGCATCTGCACAGGCATCGTTCGAAGGTTTACCACAAATAGCTGTATTTGATACTGCGTTTCATCAAACAATGAATGAAGTAGCTTACCTTTATGCACTGCCATATAAGTTATATACAGAATTTGGCGTTAGGCGTTATGGGTTTCATGGCACAAGTCACTTTTATGTTGCAGGACAAACTGCAAAGCTACTTAATCAACCAATTGAAAAAAGTAACTTTATTAGTGCTCACCTTGGGAATGGTTGCTCCGTATGTGCAATAAAAAATGGTCAAAGTGTTGATACAAGTATGGGATTAACACCACTAGAGGGCCTCATGATGGGCACGCGTAGTGGTGATATAGACCCCGGTCTGTTTAACTTTTTAACCACGCAGCTCGATTACACCGCACAGCAAATAGACAACTTACTCAATCAAAAAAGTGGTTTATTAGGTATCAGCGAGCTTTCTAATGATTGCCGCACAATTGAAGAAGCAGCTGTTGCCGGTAATAAAAAAGCAATACTCGCGCTTGATATGTTTTGCTATCGTCTTTCAAAACAGATTGCTGCTTATATGGTGCCACTACAACGCCTTGATGCGATTATTTTTACCGGTGGTATTGGTGAAAACTCCGATATTATCCGCGAAAAAGTAATCTCCCAACTTGCCTTTTTAGGTGTTGATTGCGATCAACAAGCCAATCTTAATGCTCGCTTTGGCCAAGAAGGCATAGTTAGTTCTTCACAGGCACGTAGTAAAGCTGTAGTCATGCCTACAAATGAAGAATGGGTTATTGCGCTTGATGCTGCAAACATAGCCAAGGAGCTTTAATATGGCACGTCGTATTATGTTAATCCCTGTATCTACAGGTGTTGGTTTAACTTCTGTCTCTGTTGGTTTAGTGCGTGCTCTTGAACAAAAAACAGTGAAAGTGAATTTTTTCAAACCAATTGCACAGCCTCGCTCGGGTGAAACAGGTCCTGAAAAATCAACGCAAATAGTTACCCAAGGATCTCCTATTAACCCACCCACACCTTTTGCACTCGATTATGCAGAGCAAATGATTGGCGATGGTAATGGTGACGACCTACTTGAAGAAATTGTTGAGCGCTTTGAAAGCAAAATAAACGATGATGAAGTGGCCATCATTGAAGGTATGGTTCCTACTCGACGTCAGCCTTACGCTGGGCGCGTAAACCGCGAAATAGCACAAACACTGGGAGCAGACATTGTATTTGTACTTACCCCTGGTAATTACAGCATTACACAAATAGAGGACCGCCTTGAGATTGCTGCCGGTAACTATGGCGGTATTGACCACCCTCGCGTACTAGGCTGTATTTTTAATAAAGTAAATGCACCACTTGATGAAGAAGGCCGCGCGCGCGCCGATTTAGTTGATACCTACAAACCAGAAGAACTTGAAAACGAATTAAATCGTTTAGCGTCGTTACCTATTTTTAGAAAAAACCCGTTTATGTTACTTGGTGCAATTCCGTGGGATTTTGACCTCGTCGCACCGCGCGTAAAAGATTTAAGCGCGTATTTAAAAGCAACGATAATAAACGAAGGCGATATGCTGCATCGTCGTCTGCGTCGTATTACTTTTTGTGCGCGTACAGTGTCAAATATTTTAAATTACTTTACCCCAGGTGCCTTATTGGTAACACCAGGCGATCGCTCAGACATACTCGTAGCTGCATGCTTATCAGCAATGAATGGTACAAAACTGGGGGCTATATTACTTACCGGTGGCTTTGAACCAGAGCCACGTATTATGGCTTTGTGTGAACAAGCAATGCAAACGGGTTTGCCTATACTCGCTACTGACGCTGATACATGGCGTACCTCATTATTACTACATAACTTTAATATGGAAGTTCCCAGCGATGATGACCAACGTATTGAAAAAGTAAAAGATCATAACGCTGAACATATTGATTCTGATTGGCTAGACACATTAGCCAAAAACGTAGGTAAAACACGCAAATTATCCCCTCCCGCATTTCGTTATTTATTAACCGATAAAGCACGTAAGGCAGGCAAAACCGTTGTACTACCTGAGGGTAACGAGCCACGCACCATTAAAGCCGCTGCTATTTGTGGTCAACGCGGTATTGCTAAAACCATATTACTTGGCGATCGTGAAGAGATAATGCGTATTGCCGAGCAGCAAGGCATTGAGCTTAACGAACACGTAAGTATTATTGAGCCTCAAAGCATCATTAATGATTATATAGCGCCTATGGTCGAAATTCGCAAAAGCAAAGGCCTAACAGCTGTTGTAGCACAAGAACAACTACAAGATAACGTAGTACTTGGCACTATGATGCTAGAACAAGGTAAAGTCGATGGTTTAGTATCGGGTGCGGTTAATACCACAGCCAATACAATTCGCCCACCTCTACAGTTAATTAAAACGGCGCCAGGCTCGTCGCTTGTTTCCTCGGTATTTTTTATGCTGCTGCCAGATCAAGTATTAGTTTACGGTGACTGTGCTATTAACCCAGATCCAAACGCCGATCAATTAGCTGATATAGCAATTCAATCAGCCGACTCAGCCGCTGCATTTGGTATAGAGCCACGCGTGGCGATGATCAGCTACAGCACCGGTACTTCTGGCACCGGTGCTGATGTTGAAAAAGTACGCGAAGCGACAAAAATAGCACAGCAAAAACGCCCTGATCTTATTATTGATGGCCCACTGCAATACGATGCCGCAATCATGGAAAACGTGGCTCTTAAAAAAGCGCCCAATAGCCCTGTTGCAGGAAAAGCGACCGTATTTATATTCCCTGACTTAAATACCGGTAATACAACGTATAAAGCGGTACAACGTAGCGCGGATTTAATAAGTATTGGTCCTATGCTACAAGGTATGCGCAAACCAGTTAACGACTTAAGCCGTGGTGCTTTAGTTGATGATATCGTGTATACAATTGCCCTAACTGCAATTCAAGCAGCACAGGCGCAGACACATAATTAACTGTTGAATTAACATGTGTTTTTTATAGCCTAGCTATTATTTATTTAATAATTAACTAGTTAGGCTATTTATACCCCGCAACCCCCACAGTTATCCACAGAAATTGTGGGTAAGTTTTTCTATCTTCGGGAATTTACTCACTTACTATGAGGTTAGTTACTGTTACACCTTTAATTCAAAGCTAATGATCTATACTATAAAGCTATCTATATTGCTGTTTCGCAGGTTTTTAATGTCAAAACAAACATTACAATTACACAGCACCATTTTATCTATACACAGTCTAGATGTTGATACCGACATACCTGCGGCACTGTTAACACTGCCGTTATTTTTTATTTCTAAAACCCATGACGAAGTATCGGTTGTCTGCCCGAGTAACTTTGAAATAGACAGCTTAGACACAGAGCCAAACTGGCAAGCTCTTGAAGTTATTGGCCCACTTGGCTTTTCGTTAACTGGAATTATGGCGAATATTTCAGGTGTTTTAGCGCGTGCCAAAATTTCTATCTTTTCTATTTCGACCTACGATACCGATTACATACTAGTAAAAAAACAAACAGTACCTCTGGCTATTACTGCGCTAAAAAAAGATGGTTACAACGTGGTGGTCGAATAAATCATGAAAGCTCAAAAAATACAGTACATAGCGCAAAATAAAATCCCCAAAAATGCCATAAATATTACCAGCCCTTTTTCAGGTAAAGTACTTGAGCTTAATGAACACTCTGAGCCTTTGTTTCGTTTTGGTACATTGGGCCCTGGTATAATGGTGCAATTAACACATCATAAAATTTTAGCGCCGTTCGACGGCACTTTATTACAAGTAAAAAACGCAGGTACTGAGTTTGTATTACAAGCTAAAAATGGTTTAAAGATTTTAATTAACTTAACTATCCCCGATTCGCAATCGATAATGCATACTCATATAGCACAGCTTAACGGTAGTAAAATAATCAAAGGCCAACGCCTTGCTTATTTTGATTTACGCGAGCTCGACAGCCCTTTACTTGCAAGTTTAATTTTACTAAACGGCCATCATCTCGGTACGTTTCATCACTCTCACCCGCAGGTAAAAGCAGGCGAAGACACCCTATTAACTATTATTAAGAAGAACTAGATTTATGATCACTCTATACGGTATTAGCAACTGCGATACGATAAAAAAAGCAAAAAAATACTTAGCCGACAACAATATCGAATTCACTTTTCATGATTACCGCAAAGACGGCGTAAACGAGAAAATGGTTAGTACTTTTGCTGTTCAACTCGATTGGGAACAGCTTGTTAATAAGCGCGGTACTACGTATCGGGCTTTAACTGATGAGCAAAAGCAAGGCCTGACTAAACAGAGTGCTATTTCACTGTTAGTTGAACAACCTGCAATGATCAAACGCCCAGTACTGGTAAACAATGGCACTTACCATTTAGGATTTAAAGCCACTCAATACGATGAGATTTTTAAATAATGACTAATGATGTAATTAAACTCGCCCAAGCACTAATCCAACGACAATCAGTAACGCCCGAAGATGCTGGCTGCCAACAAATGATGAACGAGCGCCTTGCTGCGGTTGGCTTTAATATTGAATCATTATTTTTCACCGATACATTAAACACTTGGGCTCGAAAAGGCACACAATCGCCGCACTTTTGTTTTGCAGGCCATACCGATGTAGTGCCAACTGGGCCTGAAAAAAATTGGCAACATCCGCCGTTTTCAGGATTAATAAAAGACGGTTTATTACATGGCCGGGGCGCTGCCGATATGAAAGGCTCATTAGCCGCAATGCTTGTAGCAACCGAGCGTTTTGTTACTAAAAACCCAGATCATAAAGGCTCTATTTCTTTTTTAATTACGTCTGACGAGGAAGGTCCGTTTGTAAACGGGACGACTCGTGTAATTGATACCCTTGAAGCACGCGGTGAAAAAATCGATATGTGCCTAGTTGGCGAACCTTCATCGCGCGATAAATTGGGGGATGTGGTTAAAAATGGTCGAAGAGGTTCACTTACCGCATTTTTAACAGTTAAAGGCGTACAAGGTCATGTTGCCTACCCCCATTTAGCACAAAACCCAATTCATCTGGCCACGCCTGCACTTACTGAGCTTAGCCAAACGGTGTGGGATAACGGAAATGAATACTTCCCTGCTACCAGCTTTCAAATTTCAAATATTAATGGCGGCACAGGTGCTGGTAACGTGATCCCGGCTGAACTAGAAATACAGTTTAACTTTAGATTTAGCACGCAAGTAACGCATGAGCAATTACAACAACGAGTGAACGACATTTTACAAAAGCATAATTTAAATTATGAATTAAGTTGGATAGTAAATGGTTTGCCTTTTATTACCGAGCACGGACCCCTTGTTGATGCCACAGTCAATGCTATTAAATCTGTAACCGGTTTAACCACAAACCTAGAAACCACAGGTGGCACATCTGACGGACGTTTTATTGCGCAAACAGGTGCTAAAGTAATTGAACTAGGGCCACGTAACGCTACTATTCATAAAGTAGATGAATGCGTAAGTACCGATGATTTAATAGCCCTTACCGACATTTACGAGCAAATATTAGAGCAACTTTTAACATAATGGATGCCACTCAACCAACACCAATAATGTGTATTACAGGTCAAAGTGATACACATTTAACTGATATACAAAATCATCGCTTGCACAGCGCTATTATTAGCGACTTTTTAGCGCTACAAAGTGCAGCAAAAAAAGCGGGATTTGATCTTACTATTGCCTCAAGTTTTCGCGACTTTGAACGCCAGTCAATTATTTGGAATAATAAGTTTTTAGGTATTCGACCTGTTTTTAATAAACAGCAAGAAGTTGTAGATTTAACTAAGCTAAGCGATATTGATAAATGTATAGCGATAATGCTCTACTCTGCACTACCTGGGGCAAGCAGGCATCATTTAGGCACCGATTTAGATGTGTTTGATAAAGCTGCGGTAAGTGATGATTACAAACTACAGCTAACGCCCGATGAATACCAACTAGGCGGGCCATTTTCACCTTTAAGTAATTGGCTTGATGCTAACTTAGTTAAATATGGTTTTTATCGCCCTTACCAGCATGATTTAGGCGGCGTAGCGCCAGAGCTTTGGCATATAAGCCATATTAAGCAATCACAGCTATTAGTGAATAGGCTTGACGAACACGCATTTTTTGACTGCATAAAAAACAGTGAACTACAGGGTAAGCAGGCAATACTTGATAACTTACCTGCTATATATACACGCTTTGTAACAAACGTTGGTCCGCCCTAAAAAGAAGGTCTGCTTTGCCTAAGTGACGTTAAACCTTCTTTTTATTTAAAATAAATACAAGTACAGCGCCTAATATTAATGAGCTTGCTACTGTAAACTCCATTGTTACCTGCTCTGATAAAAATAACACACCCGCCATTGCTGCAAGTACGGGGACACACAGCTGAACAACAGCAGCTTGCGTACTTTTGAGTAATGGCATAGCCACATACCAAATACTGTAACCCATACCCGATGCTATCGCGCCCGAGGCGCAGGCAAGTAACACCCCTTCAATGCTCACATCTTGTAAATGGCTCATGCCTACCAGCAGTAAAATAGGGATAGCAACTAAGCTTCTTATAAAGTTAAAACCTGTTGTACGTAATGGCGATACGCACACTTTTCCGCGAATGCTATAAATGCCCCATGCTATTCCGCTTAACGCCATAAGTGATGCACCAAGAATAGATGGCACTGCAGCAGAGGGCAACATTAGGTACAAAAAACCACCTAACGCAACTAAAAACGCGCACCACTGAAGGGCACTTAATTGCTCTTTTTTATAAATCCCCCAGCCAATCATGGTCAGTTGCACAGCCGAAAATAAAATAAGTGCCCCCGTACCGGTATCAAGTTTTACGTAAGCTATAGAGAAACAAATTGCATAAACAAGCAAGCTAATACTACTTCGCCAGCTGCCTTTATCATCTAAAATAGTGCGATTAAACCTACCTTTACGTTTTAAATTACTCGTATAAATAGCCATTATAATACCCAAGCACACAGCGCCGCTGAGTAAACGAATAATGGTGAAATTCCAAGCATCTATATAACCTTCTGCTAATGCCATTCTGCAAAATAGAGAATTTGCAGCAAATGCTATTAAAGCAATAATTGTGTATAGGGTGGCTTTCAAAAAAAATCCTTAAAAAGAACAACGTTGTTTAAATTTAACCGCTTATTAACCAACCACGTTCAAGCCATTGATTAACTTTAATAATTAAAAACTCAGCGATTTTATCGCCAGGAAGTTCATTTAAACAGGATTGACATAACTGTGCAAAGGGGGTCTTTTGTTTTAATAGATTTAATAGACGGTATTCTTGCTCATCAACGCTTACGTATTGCGTACGCCTGTCAGCATCACGCGCTATAACCCAAAAACGCAGCGCTGATAATTGGGGATCTGGCGGGGTTTGCTTTTCTTTTATTGCTTGCCAACTTTCAACAGCGGATGTACTAAACTTTACTAATTGAGCACTGGGGTGCAGGTTTAATATTAAAGTCGGCCATGCTAGCGGTTCAACCATTTCTAAGGATTCTACCGCTAACAATGCAGCGTCACTTGCATCAAACGCACTTAGCAACAAGCGTTCAAATTTGGCTATATCTGCTAGTATGGGGTAATTTTTAAAAGGAGTTTGGGTCGCTAGGTAATCAGGTAGTTTATCTGCAAAAATTCGTAGCGATGTATGAGATGAAGGATACAGGGCTAAATAACCATCAACCATTTGTTCAAATAAATCATCACCTAAGTAAATACCTAACTGCTGGTGATCTTGCTCTATCACTGCTCTTAAGCGAATTTTATAAGCGTTTTGATAAATAGAGAGCCGCTGCTGTGTACTTAACTGCCCTTGCTGTGCAATTTGCTCGGTAATATCCGAATTTTCACCTTGCAGTAAATCCATAAACTGTTGTTGCAGCTTTGCTAAATCACTCATGACGTCATTTTCCAAAACGGTTTTACCAATGTTTTAGCATGCTCAAGCTCGCTAATTAGTTCATCTAACGATCCTATATTATCATCGCGCTCAATCATGGTGCTTGTTGGGCTTAGCGTTTGCGCATACTGCTGATATAAATCCCACACTGCGTCAGGTACATCTTCATCATGGGTATCTATTATATGCGTACCAAAGTCTTGATGCCCTGCTAAATGAATTTGCGCTATAGCAGTACTCGGTATCGCTGCTAGATAATCCATTGCGTTAAAATCGTGATTACGTGCACTTACATAAACATTATTTACATCCATTAAAAATTTACAGCCCGTTTGCTTATGTAATTGCGCTAAAAACTCCCATTCTGTCATTTGTGAATCGTTATACGTTAAGTAGCTCGACACGTTCTCAAAAATCATTTCACGGCCAAGGTAGTCTTGCACCTGCGCTATTTTAGTTGCTAAATGATTCAGCGCTTCATTAGTGTAAGGCATTGGCAGTAAATCGTGACTATTGATCCCCCCTACTTGGGTAAAACATAAATGATCAGACACCCACTGCGGCTCAACTCTTTCAATTGTGTTTTTTAACTGATTTAAATAAGCTTTATTAATCGGGTCGACACTACCAATAGACATTGATACCCCGTGCATCACAATTGGATAATCCGCTCTAATTTTATTTAAATAATGCCAAGGTTTACCCCCTGCAACAAAATAGTTTTCTGAAATGATTTCAAACCAATCTACAGGTGGTTGTTGTGCGATAATCTGTTCAAAATGTGGGGCTCTTAAGCCTAAGCCAAAACCTAAAAAGCGGTTCGTCATATACTTCCTTAAAAGCCTGAGTAATACATTTGTAATTGATATGTTACTCAGGCTTATTTTATAACTTTAATTAACCTGAGCTCTGGTTAAGAGATTTACTAACATATTGAATCATGGTGATATTTAAATTTATTTTCTCTAGCCAGAGATTTTCAGTGAAAACAAGGCGAATTTACGCGTCAATAGCTGGCCTATTGCAAGTAAATTCAACGCAGTTAGCACTGAAAATAGCTGCTCGAGATAGATTTATTATCCAGAGTTCAGGTTAGTTATTAATAATTAGCTATTAACTGTCTACAGAGCCACCAATATCGCCACATGCTTTCGCTGGCATAGAAACAAAACCGGTGCCTTTACATGATGCATGACCTGCACACGCATTATTAGCTGTTTTACAATCGTTATGACCACCACACACATTTACATCATTACAGTGTACTAAATCAGTTTTAGTAACTGCGCCAACCCATTTATCTTTCACCTTACCGCCAACGTCAGCACATGCTTTTGCAGGCATTGCTACAAAACCAGTACCTTTACAAGATACTTGACCAGCACATGCGTTTTCGGCTGTTTTACAATCGTTATGACCGCCACATACATTAGCATCGTAACAATGAACTAAATCGGTTGTTGCTGTATTATTAGCAACGGTATTTGATGAAGACGTTTGTGTTTCAGTCGCATTACAACCAACTAAACCCGCAACCATTACTGCCATTGCAGCACCTGTGAACTTTTTCATTTTTATTTCCTCTGAGTGATATAACAAATAGCTAGACCGCAAAAGCTAAATAACTATTTCAGTGTAGTTGATAAAAAATTTAAAAATTCACGTTTTGTTCACCAACTTTACTCTACGATTTTTTACAATCTTTCACATATTTAACCGATAAGAGTATGTTAATGTATGAGCGTAAATTAAAAGGAGTGCTCAGTGCGCCGCAGTATTATTTTAAGCTTTAGTTTTATTTTAAGTGGTTGTAGCACCATAGGTTTTAGTGATCTATTTAATGACTACGCAACTCAAATGACACCAGTAAGAAACGCGATCGAGAATAATAATATCGAAGAAGCACGCTCTCTTATTGCTAAAAATAACACCACGCACAGTAGTTATTTACTTAATCAATTAGAGCAAGCACGCTTAGATGATTTTGCTAAGCGCGCTGATGATGCACAAAACAAGTTCGAAAACGTATACAAACAAATGCAGAGCAAGCGTGCAGCAGCAAAAATACAAGTCAGTGCAGGGCTTGAGCAAAGTAACGCATTATTTACTAACGACTCAGTTATTACCTACGTCCCTCCCGCTTACGAAATGAGCATGCTACATAGTTATAAAGCACTTAACTATGTGTATAAAAACGACGTTGAAAGCGCTTTAGTCGAAATTCGCCGAGCAAATAAGGTACAAGTGGATGCGCTTGTTGAAAATGATAAAGACGTTGATTCAATAGCAAAAGAAGCGCAACGGCACTATCCAAGTATGAATAATATAACGAGAAAGATAAAAAATGGCTTTCAAAACGCTTATACCTTTTACTTATCTGCTTTGCTATATCAAAGCGCTAAACAATACGACGATGCTTATATTGATTATAAAAAAGCACTCGCAATTGAGCCAAATAATATTTATTTACAACGCGACGTAATGCGCCTTGCAAAAAAACAAGGGTTTGAGCAAGATTTAAACGAGTTTAAACAACGTTTTAGTGATGCACCTAGCATGGCTGCAAATCAAGGCGAAGTTATTGTTTTATTTGAACAAGGTTTAGTTCCAAAGCAAGATGAATTTAAATTACGTCTACCAATTTATACATCACGTGACGATATGCGTTTTTACAGCCTAGCAATACCTGTGTACAAAGATAATGCCTATGTTCGTCGCGTCAATAATATAAATATAGATACACAAAATTTAGCACTTAGCCCTTTGGTACATATTGAGGCGCTGGCTGCAAAAACATTAGAGGATGCAATACCTGCAAAAGTGGCCCGTCAAGTATTGCGTTTAATTGCGAAAGAAAAGGTGCGTGCGGAGCTTGCACGCAGTGCTGGTGATGTAGGTAATATACTTGCCAATATTTATAATTTAGCATCTGAGCAAGCCGATACTCGTAGCTGGCTTACGCTTCCGAATCAAATTAGTGTCGCCCGTGACACACTCAACGTGGGCGTACATTCATTATATGTAGGTACACACGCACCTATAAATTTTACCGTTAGTAAGCAAAGGTTAACATTAATTTACTTAACCTCTGTTAATAATTACTTTAACTACCATGTAGTTCAACTTTAGGAGGCATCATGAAATACATCGCGCCATTATTAGCAGCCTTAGTGCTCAGTGCATGTTCAAGTAGACCCGTTACATCAGGTATCTCAGTTGAACAACATCAAAACTCATTTAGTGATCAACTCCGTGTTGATAATCCAAATTTAGCTAAAAAGCTCGCTATCACTGATGTAAAAACTCGCCAAACGAACCAGTTAACCGACGTGGTCGTTACGCTTTCTAGCAATTATAAAAAGTCTCAATACTTGCAATATCAATTCAATTGGTTTGATAAAGATGGCTTTATTATTAAAGGCAATCATTCGCCTTGGCAGGCACTTACTTTATTTGGTTTTGCAAAAACACAATTACCGGGCTTAGCACCAAGTCCTGATGCGGTTACCTTTTCATTAGTAGTAAGAGAAGTATCAACCAAATCACAAGAATTCAAAGATTAAAGGAAACGACCATGATCATCAGTAAAAAATATAAAACAGCATCAACTTACGCTTTAGTTGGCTTAAGTGCATTGGTATTAAGCGGCTGTGCAAACAAAGCCGTTGTCAGTTATGGAGATGCACAAGCGGTAGAAACAACCGATATTAACTTTGGCTCGACAGACTTACAGAAAGTGGCGAGCCAAATGACAGACTCATTACTAAGCTCGCCAGTAGTTGGCACTATGACAGCGAATAAACGTCCTGTTGTGTTTGTTGAGCGTATTAAAAACAAAACCAGTGAGCACATTGATACAGAATCAATTACCGATTCAATCTCTACTCAGATGCTTCGCAGCGGTAAATTCCGCTTTGTTGATATGAGTCGTGTCGAGTCTGTACGTGAGCAGTTAACATTCCAAAACGAAGACGCCCTTGTTAATCCAGCAACAGCTGTAGCGTTTGGTAAACAGATTGGCGCGCAATTTATGTTATACGGAAACTTATCAAGCATTGTTAAATCAAATGCCGACAAGTCAGACGTTTACTACAAATTTACAATGCGTTTAATGGACATGGAAAGCGGCCTTATAGAGTGGGCTGACGAAACTGAAATTCGTAAAACAAAAGAGAAATCAACCTTTGGCTGGTAGCTAATGGGAGTGAGTGATGAAAGCGATTACAGTATTAATGTGTGCTTTATTATCGGTAAGCGCACCTACTTTTGCCAAATATGAACGCAACAA
The DNA here is from genome assembly GCF_014164085.1 of Pseudoalteromonas sp. SG45-5. Classification (NCBI taxonomy): domain Bacteria; kingdom Pseudomonadati; phylum Pseudomonadota; class Gammaproteobacteria; order Alteromonadales; family Pseudoalteromonadaceae; genus Pseudoalteromonas; species Pseudoalteromonas sp. SG45-5. Next base: position 18,808 of record NZ_JACJEM010000034.1, read on the forward strand.
AGCGGTGCCCGTACAACAAGTTCTATTTGGGGATGTCAAGTCGGTGCGTAATATTACCGAGCAAGAAATAATCCAAGATAAAAATAACGGATGGGAAACATTTGGTGGTGCATTGTTAGGTGGGGTTATTGGGAATCAGTTTGGTGGCGGAAGCGGTCGAACTGTCGCAACAATACTTGGCTCAGTTATTGGTGGCAGTGTCGCACATAACAAACAACAGAGAAGTCATTACCAACAAAATCACTTTGTGGAGTTATTGATACAGGTTGAAAATGGCGAGCAGTTTATGGTCGTTCAAGATCAAGACCAGTCCATGCGCTTTAGCAAAGGCGACAACGTTAGGCTAGTGTATTTAAATGACAATACAGTGCGTGTAGATAAGGCTTACTAATAAATTAATAATGATATTATAGTATTTAGTTGTTCTATTTAACCTGAACTCTGGTTAAGAGATTTACTAACATATTGAACCATAATGATATTTAAATTTATTTTTCTCCAGCCAGAAATTCTCAGTGGAAACAAGGCGAATTTACGCGTCAATAGCTAGCCTATTGCAAGTAAATTCAACGCAGTTAGCGCTGATAATAGCTGCTGGAGATAGATTTATTATCCAGAGTTCAGGTTATTTAGCTTTTAGTTAGAACAACTAAATTTTCATTGTGTTTATCAGTAATAAGAAAACTCAATAACTCTGTTTAATAAATTTACTGACCTATTGCAGTAAATTTAATTCAGTTAACATCGAAAATTGCGGTTTGTAACCGATTTATTATCTTGAATTTAAGTACTAATCAATAATAAATGCACGCAACTGGGCATATTTATAATAACCTTAGTCGCACTATTTGGTAGGGATAAGCTTACATTGTTAAGGCCACCTATCACTCATACTCTTTACGGATATAAATGATAGGCAGTGTACAAGCATAACTAAACAGTTTGCTTGAGGCGGTATAAACTAATTTGCTAAAAGCGAAAAAATCGTCTTACGCCAACCAGTGGTAATAACAATAATGCATACCAAGGAAAGCTCGCTGAATTACGCTCATACACTTCCGCTTCAGGAGGAGCACAATTCTCTACTGTACCGTTCACTAATGGTGTAAGTTTTACAGCAACCGCCACGCTTTCAAATTCAGTTTTGCCGTTAATATCAGTGACAACACCACCTAAAGAATTACGTTTTTCAACGGTTTTAGTCGCTACACCAAATATTTCATTATTTTCGTTGATAACTTTAGCTTCTGCCATAGTATAAGCGAATGTCGTTTCCCCATCCGCTTCAAAACACGGCAGTAAGTCATTAAGATTCGTGATTTTATCATCACCAATTTTGTAAACAAATGCTTCTTTACGTCGAGAACTATCGGTAGTACCTACTTCGCCTTCACCAACGATATAACCTTTGTTGTTTATATCGTTACCGAAAGAGCTGGAGCTATTAAAATAACTCGTTGGAAAAACAGTGTTGCCTGTTTTTATATCATGATAGAAAAACTTATTACGGCGAGTATTTTCAATAACTTTCGTTGCGTAACCGGTAATGATCTCATTGTCATTAACGGCTACTGCTTTGCCGGATTGACGGGAATCATTCTCTTGGTCTAAAAAAGATACAACCTCGCCACCTTTGAAATATACCGGCATTGTTATAATTATATCATTATTATTGTCATAACGAGTATTTGAAGAACCAACGATAGTGCCGTTTGCATTAATAGCAATAGCTGTACTTGTAAAAGCATCATCTTCAGTTTCGCCTTCATCTGGAGTGAGTGCTAAGCCGAGCTGTTCAACAGAAGTTATATTTAATGAATTATCTAGTTCCCACTTAACTGCGCGTTTATTAAATAACCCTCTTGCAATATTGGTATTTAATAAGTTAATGCAGACTGATGTTGGCTCATCTTCATTATCACAACTATCATTGATATTAACTTGCCTGTCGTCGGGAATACTTGTAGATACGCTACCAACAACAGTATAGCCGTTTGCTGTTTTTACAATATCGCTTGCCCGGCTTGTCCCGCCATATTCATTGAACTCAGGTGTCAGAGGTACACGCACACCATCAGCACTAACAACGATTCCTCGTTCAATAAATTCATGGGTAAACCAGCTTTCAGCCTCGTCTTCACCATCAGGCGTAAAAGATACTTTATCATAAGGCGCGCTTCCCCAGCCAACCGCAACACCATCTTCACTTACTGCGTTATAAATATTGGTAGTGGAGCGAGTTAGGCCATCATAATCAACAGAAGCAATATCAAATAGTGGCTGCTCTATTACACTGCCATCTTTAAAATCAACTGCAACCAAAGAGTTGAGCTTTTGATATTCAAAATTACTTGAAAGTCTCGATAAAAACCCTACCATAAAACTATGGGCATCGGGGTTCGTATTAATGGCATCTTTATTTTCAATATCATCAAGTGTAAATGTGATCACTTTATCACTTAACTCAAACGCATCTTTTTCATCATTGTAAGCTGTTTTTATTACACTTTCTGTAAAGTCAATATAGCTAATATCAATTGGCAAATTATAAACACCATTTGCAAAACCGATAACATGACCACTTTCACTTACATCGCTAATATAAGAATGCTTAGCGCCCTCGAGTGTACCTAATTCGCTTAATTGATAAGTTGCGCTCATTGCTGATGTGCTCAGGGTCGCTAAAACACTGGCAGCGAGTAATTTATATTTCATTTTTATCCTTACTACTGATTCTGTAATTCTTCAAGTTCTTCCCAGCGCTCTAGGGCGGCTTCAAGGTCAGACTCAAGTTGTGCTAAATGGTTCAACGCTTTCGTTGTTACATCACTGTTTTGCTTGAAAAAGTCAACGTCACTAACAACCGCTTGTTGAGTTTCAATTTCAACTTCAAGTTGTTCCATTTTATTAGGCAGTTGTTCTAATTCAAGTTTTAATTTGTACGTTAGTTTATTTCCTTTACTCTCTACTTTTACAGGCGTCACCGGTGCCGATTTTTCAGTCTTTTTTGTTAGCTGCGGTGTTTGTTTCTCTTGCTCTGCTAAGTAGCTAACATAAGCTTCATAGTCACTGTAACCACCTACTATATCAGTTACTTTACCATTTCCTTCAAATGCCCAAACACTTGAACACGTATTATCAATAAACTCACGGTCATGGCTTACAATCAGCACAGTGCCTTGATATTGATTAATTATGTCCTCTAATAACTCAAGTGTTTCAATATCCAAGTCATTCGTTGGCTCATCGAGAACAAGTATATTAGACGGTTTTAAAAACAATTTAGCTAATAGTAATCTGTTTTTTTCACCACCAGAGAGTGCTTTAACAGGGGTTCGAGCACGTGCTGGCGGGAATAAAAAGTCTTGTAAATAACCTAAAACATGACGTGAGCGACCACCCATCATCACTTCTTGTTTACCTTCAGCAACGTTATCTTGTACTGTTGCTTCTTCATCTAACTTTTCACGATATTGGTCAAAGTAAGCAAATTCTAAATTAACACCTTGTTTAGTTATGCCATTATCTGGCACTAAATCGCCGAACATTAATTTTAATAGGGTTGTTTTACCAATCCCATTTGGGCCAACTAAACCTATACGGTCACCGCGCATAACAAGCGTAGAGAAGTCATTTACAATGACTTTGTCTTTGAATGCATGACATAAATTTTTAGCTTCAAACACTAACTTACCAGAGCGATCTGCCGTTTCGATATTAAAGTCAGTTTTACCTACTTGATCAACACGTTGTTTGCGCTCGGTACGAAGCTGCTTTAACTCCCTAACACGTCCTTCGTTACGCGTTCTACGTGCTTTAACACCCTGTCGGATCCATGTTTCTTCTTCTGCTAAACGTTTATCGAACAATGCATTTTGAGCTTCTTCAACTTTTAAATCATGCGCTTTTTGTTCTAAATAAGTCGCGTAATCACCAGGATAGGATATAAGTTTACCGCGATCCAAATCTAAAATACGCGTAGCAACAGCACGAATAAACGCACGGTCATGCGATATAAATACAATACCGCCTTTAAATTCTTTTAAGAACTGCTCAAGCCACATAACACTTGCCATGTCTAAGTGGTTTGTTGGCTCATCAAGAAGTAATAAATCAGGCTCACTAACAAGTGCACGAGCAAGTGCCACCTTACGTAGCCAACCACCTGAAAGAGACTCAAGTTTAGCGTCTGGTGTTAACTCTAATTGAGTTAACACTAATTGAATTCGGCTATCAAAGCGCCAGCCATCTGCTGCTTCTAATTGGTTTGATAAACGCTCAAGTTTGTTTAATAACTTATCATTACACTCTGTTTGTAACTCATTACTTACATGGTGAAAATCAATAAGCAAATTAGCAATTTCTGGCATACCTTGCGCAACGTAATCAAATACTGTTCCACTTGCACCTTTTGGTGGATCTTGCTCTAAGCGTGAAATTCGTATTCCGCCAAGCTGATTTATTTCACCATCATCTAAAACAACTTGGCCATCAAGTACTTTTAATAACGTTGATTTACCCGCGCCATTTCGGCCAACCACACACACTCGCTCGCCACTTTCAATTACAGCATCAGCTTTGTTCAACAAGGCGTGTGTACCAAAGGCAAGTTGTGCTTTTAAAATTCTAATTAAATCCATAATTCTTATTTGCTCTTATTCTGTTTGCGCTAAAAATTCACGCACACTGTGTGAGGTAAAAGGCCAAAAAAACTGTTCGCCATGTTCACTTTTTAATACAGGAATACTGATTTGATACTCAGCTATAAGCTGCTCATCAGTCATAATATCGATTAGTAATAACTCACTAGTATCACTAAGTACCTCAGTGATAAGTTGCTCTGCTTGTTCACATAAATGGCAACCATCCGTGTGATATAAAACCCATTTAGCCATGCGTAATTAACCAGCTATTATGGATTTTTTTATTGCGCTTAAAATCGGGTGATAATGTTTTATCTGAAATATTAACGGCTTTTAAACCTAAACCAATCAGCCCTACTTCATCCATCACAAAGCCACGTTTGTTATTAGAGAAAATTAACGTACCCGATGGGCTTAAAATCTTTTTAACCCAAGTTAATAATTTAATATGATCGCTCTGTACATCAAATGCATCTTTCATGCGTTTTGAGTTAGAAAAAGTTGGAGGATCTAAAAATATTAAATCGTATTGCGCGGTTGCATGTTCTAACCATTTTAAGCAGTCTGCTTGTTCAAAACGGTAACGTGTATTATTGATACCATTTAAATCAAAGTTATCTTGGCCCCATTTTAAGTAAGTCTTTGATAAATCAACGGTGGTAATTGCTTTTGCGCCACCTAAGGCTGCATGCACAGACGCTGTACCCGTGTAAGCAAACAAGTTTAAAAAGCGTTTATCTTTGGCATTTTCTTGAATGTAACGACGCATTAAGCGGTGATCTAAAAACAATCCAGTGTCTAAATAATCAAATAAATTGACTTTAAACTTAGCACCAAATTCTTCAACAACCATAGTACGGTTTTGTTTAGACATTGCGGTGTATTGATCTTCACCCTTTTGTTTTTTACGCACTTTTACAGCAATGTTTTCAGGGGCAATTTCAAGCTGTTGAGAGGTTAAACTGATTACATCTTGCAGGCGTTTTTCTGAGGTTTTTTCATCGATTTCTTTAGGCGCTGCGTATTCAAAAATGACCGCTGAATCACCGTAAATATCCACAGCAACATTGTACTCAGGGATATCCGCTTCATATACTCGGTAAGCATCCACTTTATTTTGTTTAAGCCAATTTTTTAAACCGTGTTTATTCTTTTTTAAACGATTTGCAAATGACGTTGAGCCTTCAAAATTAAGTGCTTTTTTATCATCTGTCGTTAGGCTTACTTGCTTATCATCTAATTGATATAAGTTAAGTTCAACGTCAAGTGGGCCATTTTTAAACTTATAACGCTTAAGGCGAACTAGTTTTAAAAGTTTAAATAAGCTCTCATCCATGCCTAGTAAGGCAAGTTTCCAGTGATTAAAATGCTTTTTAAAGCCAACACCTAAATTACGGTGTAAGTCTACAAGTTCAGCCATAGAGCCAATACGCTCACCATACGGTAAGTTTGAAATGACCACACCCGGTAACTTAGCAACTGCAGTCAGTTTGGTTGCATCGCTTTGTTTAAATTTAATAACGTCATCAAGCTCAGCACGTTTTGCATTATCAATAGCTTTACCTAAAACTTGCTCATCGTAATCGTGACCAATTAACCACAATTTAGGATCGGTAATATTAGCAAGTAATTCTTCTTTTAGTTCTTTAAATTTAGCGGCTCTAAAGCTTGGCAAACGTTCAAAAGCAAAACCTTCACGGAACAAGCCTGGTGCTTCATTTCGTGCCATACCTGCAGCTTCAATTAAAATAGTCCCCGCACCACAACATGGATCAAATAAAGGCTGTTTTACATTATCAAGCCAGCCACTGCGCTTAATTAGAGCGGCTGCTAAATGTTCTTTAATAGGTGCTTTACCTTGACCTTGACGGTAACCACGTTCAGATAAGCGGGGGCCAGAGTAATCAATATACATTGATACACCATAACGATTTAAACGTGCAACAACACGTACGTTAGCATCTTGCTTATCTACATTTGGGCGCTGTTCGAATAAATCATTAAAGTAATCAACTATCGCATCTTTAATTACAAGACCAGAAAACTGCGTATTTTTTAATGAATCATTTGTGCCATTGAAGTCAACTGCGAATGTTTGCGTTGGTCCAAACCATTCTTGCCATGGCTGCGAACGCGCAAAGTTGTACAGGCTACTTTTGTCATCTACGCCTTCTTTTTCTTCAATAAGCATAAGCACACGCGTAGCAAAACGACTTGATAAACAAACCTTTTGCGCTAGTAATGAGTCAGCCTCAAAACGAACTGAACCCACAGTTTGCTTAGACACCGTTGCGCCAAGCTCTGTTAGTTCATCAACCAATAAATTTTCGATTCCGATAGAAGTAAGTGCGATAAATTGCAAAGTAGTAACCCTTAATAGCTAATTGCGCAGGATTATATCATAGGTTGGCATACAAACACGCCATAAACACGTGCATATAAGGTAAATTTGGTTAGGCGGTTTGGCTTTGATATTGCTGATTTAAGATAGGGTGTACGCGGTTATTTAAAATACGGACAACTTCAAACTGTGTTAATGATAAATTTTCATCCAGTTTAAAGTCCTCACTCAGATTTAAACAAATAGAAGCATCAGGGCAATGCTCCACAATAAGAAAGTCACCCGATTGTGCTTTAGATGTTAATTTTACAATTGCTTCAACACTAGGATCTGAGCCAGTATACTCTTTAAAAAACCAGCTTTTAGCTAAAACTGGCTTTAAATGATATTTTACTGCGGTTGCATTAAGCGATATTTGGCATATTTTTGCAGGACTCCACACGTTAAAGCCTACTAAATAGTTATATACTTGCTCGTAAAACGCGGCATCCTCCACGCTAAAGTAAGGGTTTTTAAATGCAGAGTCGGTTAATAACCTTAGTTTATAGGGGGTGCACAACTGCATATCGTCATTTAAATCAAGCAGTAAGCGATTTTTATCGGCACAAGCAATCCATTGCCATTGCTTTGATGCTTGTAACATATAACCCCCCTTACTTAAGTGATATAATTAAAATAATACAATAAGCTTAGAGTATAACCGCTTTTAATCATTATATAAATATTTACTTAGAACATTTATCGAACGATCAAAAGCTTAGATAGCAGATCCTTATAAGCCATTTACAATTGATTTTACCAATTGCGGGCCTTTATAAATAAACCCGGTGTAAATTTGCACTAAATCTGCTCCGGCATTTATTTTTTCCTTTGCCGATAGTACATCATCAATACCACCTACCCCTATTATTGGTAGTTGCCCGTGAGTTAAACGTTTTAACTCACTTACCACGTGCGTAGAACGTTCTTTTACTGGATGTCCTGATAACCCACCCGCTTCATCAGCATATTGCTGACCAATCACTGCGCTTCGCTCTAACGTGGTATTAGTGGCAATCACACCATCAATCTTATTGTTAATTAAAGACTCACTTACTTGCTCAATTTGGATCTGATCCAGATCGGGCGCAATTTTGACAAGCATTGGGACTTGTTTATTATATTTTGCGATTAAATCTAACTGTTCATTTTTCAAACTTTGTAATAAATCATCCAGCGCCGCACCGTACTGCAGATCACGAAGGCCTGGGGTATTGGGCGATGAAATATTCACTGTGATATAAGAAGCATGTTCAAATATTTTGCGCATACAATGAATATAATCATCCTTACCTTGTTCATTAGGCGTATCTTTATTTTTGCCAATATTAATGCCTAGTATGCCATTGTATTTTGCCGCTTTTACATTGGCGACTAAGTTATCAACACCTTTATTATTAAAACCCATTCTATTGATGATCGCATTTGACTCTGGCAACCTAAAAATACGCGGCTTATCATTTCCTATTTGAGGACGAGGTGTAACTGTACCTACTTCAATAAAGCCAAAGCCCATTTGGCTAAAGGCATCAATACACTCAGCGTTTTTATCAAGCCCTGCTGCAAGTCCCACTGGATTTTTAAATTCAAGGCCTAAAAAATTAACAGGCTTGTCTGCAACATTTTGTGACCATGCGGCTTTTAAAGGGGTATGTGCGAAGCGACGAAGATTATTGAGGGCAAACTCATGGGCCCACTCCGCATCACGAGTGAACATAAACCGGCGAGCTAAATCATAAAACATCAAGATAATCCTCTAATAAATAACAGACAAAAAAATACCTCAGACAAGGCTGAGGTATTGTATAACAATTTTAATAATTAACTTATTATTTACGAAAGAAATAATAACCCAAATACTAAATTATTTAACAGATGTATCGCAATTATGGCTTAATAACATCAGTTCACGGAGCGCTACAGAAAACTTAGCGAAATCGTGACTTTGCGATGTTTTAAATTCAGCCAGCATTTGCTTCCAACGTAGAAGCAGTAATTCTTGGCTATTCATCCACTGATCAATTTGACTATCTACATCGCTATCGTCACCTTCAAAGCTATTTAATACAACTTCAGATAACGTACGTTGTTGCCAATCTAATTCTTCACGGTAAGAAGAACGAGCAAGTGCTTGCCAGTGGTTAGCAACTGGTTGATTTGTTATTTGGTCTAAGAACCAATGTAGCCCCATTCGCGCACCTAACTTGAAGTAAGTGTTAGAAACCATTGCTATATTTCGACCTGTTTTACTTGCTACTTCAGCTAGGTCCATTACAGAGAACAAGCTTGATAACGACACAATGCGTTCAGCAATCTGACTAGGTACACCGTCTTCTATCAGTTTATTCGCTTCGATAACAATACGGTCATTTTCTTTTTCAACCATATAGTTTCCTAAGTTATCACTTAGATCTTTAAAGGTTGGTGCAAAATGCGCAATTGCTTGTTCAATCGTTTGCGCTTTGTTTCTATGGCGTAGGAACCAACGCGTAGTACGACGTACAGTACGGCGTAATTGATACAGCATTTCAGTTTGTACTGCTGACGGTATCTTATTATCTAGCGCGCTAATTGATGACCAAGTATCACGCATCTCGAAGATTTCACTGGCAATTGAATAACACATTGCAATTTCAGCTTCGTTTGCACCGGTTTCTTCATGCATACGAACCATGAAGTTTAAACCCATATCGTTGACAATATTATTAGCCAACTTAGTCGCGATAATTTCTTTACGAAGCGGATGATTATTCATCGCATCGTCAAACTTCTCACGTAATGGGCGTGGGAATGACTTAACAAGCAACTGACGATAATAAGGGTTTTCAGTAATTTCATCACTTACTAACGTCTCTTTCAATACCATTTTAGCGTATGAAACAAGCACTGAAAGCTCAGGACGAGTTAAATCTTTACCTGCTGCTGCACGCTCAGCAAGCTCTTCATCACTAGGGATAAACTCAATTGCACGGTTTAATTTGCCCTCTTTTTCAAGTGCGTGGATAAAGCGTATTTTCTCTTTAAGCGTAGACGTACCTTTAGATTGCGTAATTGAGATGGTATGCGTTTGACGATAGCAGTCTTTTAGCACTAACTCAGATACTTCATCTGTCATCGAATAAAGTAATTCATCTCGTTGTTTACGTGTTAAATCACCTTCTGCAACTAAGCCATTAAGTAAAATCTTAATGTTAACTTCGTTATCTGAACATGCCACACCGCCTACGTTATCAATAAAGTCAGTGTTAACACGACCGCCTTTTGCAGCAAATTCTACACGCCCTAGTTGGGTCGCGCCTAAGTTACCACCCTCGCCTATAATTTTCGCACCTAATTCTTTACCGTTAATACGTAGTGCATCATTTGCACGATCCCCTACATCAGCATCGGTCTCTTTTGAATTTTTAATGTATGTTCCGATACCGCCATTCCACAGTAAATCGAAATTCATCATTAATGACGCTTTCATTAATTCATTTGGTGTCATGCTTGCTTTTTTCGTGCCAAGCATTTTCTTCATTTCAGGACTTAATGTGATTGATTTAGCCGCACGAGAGAAAATACCACCACCGGCAGAAATAAGGTCTTTATTATAATCTTCCCAAGAAGAACGTGGCATGTTGAATAAGCGCTCACGTTCAGGGTAAGATTTTGCAGCATCTGGGTTAGGATCTACAAAAATATGCATATGGTTAAAAGCAACTTGTAAACGGATGTGTTTAGATAACAGCATACCGTTACCAAATACATCACCCGCCATGTCACCAATTGCAACAACGGTAAAGTCTGTCGTTTGACAATCAATATCCATTTCACGGAAATGACGTTTTACCGACTCCCATGCACCTTTAGCGGTAATGCCCATCTTCTTGTGGTCATAACCGACAGAGCCACCTGAAGCAAATGCATCGCCCAGCCAGAAATTATATTCGTTAGCAATACCGTTTGCGATATCTGAGAACGTAGCAGTTCCTTTATCGGCCGCAACAACTAAATACGCATCGTCTTCATCGTGACGTACAACATCTTTAGCTGGCACTATTTCACCGCGCTCAATATTGTCTGTAATATCTAATAGACCACGAATAAAGATTTTATAGCACTCTTGTCCTTCTTTAATAAACGCTTCGCGTTCAGTCGGTAGCTGTTTACATACAAAACCACCTTTAGAACCAACAGGTACAATTACTGTATTCTTAACTTGTTGAGCTTTAACTAAGCCAAGTACTTCAGTGCGGAAATCTTCACGACGGTCTGACCAACGAAGTCCACCACGCGCTACTTTTCCGTAACGTAAATGCACACCTTCTACGCGAGGCGAATAAACAAAAATCTCAAATGCCGGTAAAGGTAATGGCACATCCGGAATTAAGCTAGGTTGAATCTTAAATGAAACATACGATTTAAACTGCCCTTGCGCATCTTTTTGATAATAGTTGGTACGAAGTGTAGCTACAATCATATCAACGTATAAACGGATAATGCGGTCATCATCGAGGTTCGCGACATTCTCAAGTTCTAAGTAAACCTGAGCAATAAGCTTCTCTATTGTTTTTGCACTGGCGGGTGCTTTAACTGAGAATTTTTTAGCAAATAAGTTAACAATCTGCGCGGCAATATTTGGGTAGTTAGCGAATGTACTTTCAATATACGTTTGCGAGAAAGTAACACCAATTTGGCGCATGTATTTAGCATAAGCGCGGAGAATTGAAGCTTCACGTCCAGCCAAGCCACCCATAAGTACTAAACGGTTAAAACCATCATTTTCTAAGCGATTAGCCCAAACATTAGTTAACGCTGCGCGAAAACGTGCAGACACTTTGTCAAAATCAGCCATCCCTTTACTGTCTATCAGCATAGAGAAATCCATGATCCAATTAATGCGACCATCACTAGTTTTAACTGAGTAAGGTGTTTCACCCACAACTCGTAAACCGAAGTTTTCAAGCATCGGCATTACATCCGATAAGTGAATCGGCTCATCTTTATGGAATAAGCTTAAGCGTACAATATTACTGTTGGCTTCTTCTTGCGGGCGATAAAAAAGCATTTCCAGCTTATTTTCATCGGTTAGTAATTCTAGTTTTTCAATATCGACAACGGCTGCGCTTGGTAAAACTTCATCTTTATATGAGCGCGCAAATGCATTGCAATATTTACGATTTAAATCGTTTCCGCGAGCTTCGCCAGCAGATTCTAGTAATGCCGATTGTAATTTATCTTCCCATGTTCGGGCAGCTTCTACTAAATTGTTTTCGATGTCTTTCACGTTATATTCGATATTGTTGTCGGTCACACGAACGGTATAATGAGTACGCGCCAGTGTTGACTCAGAAAAATAAGTAGTAAATTCGACTTTATCGTCAGAATTAAATGCATTGCCTAAAATAGCTTGCGTTTCTCGGCGTAATGCTGTGTTGTAACGCTCTCGTGGTACATACACCATGCAAGAGAAAAAGCGACCATAGGCATCTTTTCGCACAAATAAGCGGCACATATCACGCTCTTGTACCTGTAAAACACCGGTGGCAACTTCTAACAGCTCACTTTCACGTGCTTGAACAAGCTCATCACGTGGATACGTTTCTAAGATATTCAGTACTGCTTTGTACGCATGTGTGCCTTTAGCAAAATCACACATTTCCATGATGCGATTAATTTTACTTTTAAGAACAGGTACATCTGAGGCACTGTTATTATAAAAATTTGATGAGAACAAACCAATGAAGCGATCTTCACCAATAACATTACCTTCCTCATCAAAGCGCTTAATGCCAACGTAGTCGATATAAGCAGGACGGTGAACGCGAGAAAGTGAATTCGTTTTTGTTAAAATAAGCAAATTGCTACTGCGCGCTTCTTGACGGGCCACTTCTGGTAATTCAGAAAGTAAGCGCGTGTGCTCTTCAGTCGAGTTTTTCATCAAACCAAGGCTTGTTTCCATTTTACCTTTAAGTTGATAATCACCCTGCACTGGGCTTAACTCATATTCGCGGTAACCCATTAAGGTAAAGTTATCTTTAACTAACCAATCTAAAAATTCGACTGTTTCTGATACTTCACTTTCATTTTTATTGTGGCTACGCTTTGGCAGCGCTTTATTTACCGCAATTAATTTTTTGCGAATTGGTTGCCAGTCTTCTACCGCAACAGACACATCAACAAGGACTGACTCTAATTCTTTCTTAAAAGACTCAATCACAGAAGAATCTGTTTGACGGTCAATTTCAATAAAAAACACAGTTTTTGTTGATGTTGATTCTTGCTCTGCTTTTAAATTTGATAAGCCCGATATTTTAGCGTTTTTATCACGCTGAATTTTAAGTGGGCTATGAAGTAGTAAATGAGAGGCGATATTTTCGCGAGTCATGGCCATACGAACTGAATCAACTAAAAACGGCATGTCTTTAGCAATAATCTCAACAATTGTATGTGATGACTGCCAGCCATCTTTTGCCACTTCTGGATTAAAAACGCGAATAACAGCGTCGTCGTTAGTATTTTTTTCTAGCGAATTCCAAAGGCTTAGTGCAGCGCCATATAAGTCACTATCGTTGCGGTTTGCCAAATCCTCTTTAGACATATTGCTGTACAAGGCTTTGGCGAATTTTTCAACGAGTAACACATTATCAGCGTGAACTTTTTTCTGGATCAGCTTACAGACATTATCTAGGATAACCGAGGCTTGGCCTTCATTTCGTGTCATTGTATGTTCCTTAATCTATTACTGCTCAGGAGCAGGAATTTTGTACAGCCATTTATTAGCGTGGAGTCAGTTAAATTCTAACCCTTTTACAACTAATAAACAGCCTTTTCGATGAAAACATTTTAAGCATTTCAGCTATTTGGTCATCTATTCACAAAACATAGATATAAATGGCTATTCCTAGCCATTTAGGAGCAAAATTATTCACATTATTTTTTCTGGTCGGTCCAGAGCAGGCTACCAATTGCAGGTAATAACAGTACTGCGCCTAGCATATTTACTAAAAACATGAAGGTAAGCAGTATTCCCATATCAACTTGGAATTTTAAATCAGAGAAAATCCACGTACTTACACCGATAGCTAATGTAATACCAGTAAACAAGACCGCACTACCACGTTCCACTAGTGCATTACGATACGCCACTGAAAGCGGTACATTTTGCTTTAGCTGGCCCATCATCGATGAGAGTATATAAATACCGTAATCGACCCCAATACCAACACCTAATGCAATTACAGGTAATGTAGACACTGTTAAACCAATTTCCAGTTGTACCATTAGTGCTTGTGCAAGTGTTGAAACCACATAAAGTGGAAGAACCACAGCAATCGTCGCTTTTACACTTTTAAAGCTCAGTAAGCATAAAATAATAACAGCGCCATAAACGTATAGCATCATCGGTATCTGCGCTTCAGATACCGATTCATTCGTAGCGGCCATCACACCAACTGGGCCCGATGCTAATTTAAAGGCTACTTTATCTGTGCCTTCCTCTTGTGCAAATTGCTTAACGCTCTCTATTACACGGTCAATAGTTTGTGCTTTATGATCATTTAAAAAGATAATCACTGGCATAACAGAACAGTTACCGTTTAATAAACCAGTACTTGTTTCTACGCGAGAAGTAGACTGGACTAAGCTTGCCGAATTACGTGGTAAACTTTGCCATTTTAGATTTCCTTCGTTATAGCCTGCATTTACCGACTGTGCCACAGAACTTAAACTAACCGCAGATTGTACACCAACAACATTTTCCACCTTGTATTGGAAACGACTAATACGCTGCATCACATCGTGATCAGTACACGCTGCTGGGTAAGCTTCTACTATTACTTTTAAAATATCAGATGAAATAGTGTATCTATCCGATATCAAAAAAGTATCTTGATTATAACGAGCATCTTGATGCAGTGATGGCGCACCTGCATGTAAATCACCAATGCGCATTTTATCTGCTTGCCAGTAACCTAACGCAAATAACACTAACGTAAATCCGATGATCATTTTTGCGACTTTAGGGTCGGTTGCTTTGACAAGTAAATCTCTAATTTTATCGAGCATATTAGGTTTGTTAGCATCGCCTGATTGAATATGCACGCTGCCTTCAAACTTCATGTACGAAGCCCACACAGGTAATAAAATTAAATTAGTAAATATAATTACGGCAACACCTAAGCTCGCTGTTATAGCAAGTTCTCGAATTATACCGATATCGATAGTGAGTAACGTTAAAAAGCCAACCGTATCAGATAGCAAGGCTATGCCACCTGGCACCAGTAAAGATCGAAAGCTAGATTGACAACATACACGTGTACTTTTGCCTTCACCTACTTTTTTACCAATGGCATTGATCATTTGCACACCATGACTTACACCAATAGCAAACACCAAAAATGGCACCAAAATAGACATTGGATCAAGGCCAAAGCCTAAACTTGAGAGTAAACCTAACTGCCAAATAACAGCTATAATTGAGCAGGCAATAGGTAAAATAGTTAACTTTAAGCTACCACAAAATAACCACACCATAATAAACGTAAAGGCAATCGCTATAGCAAAAAATAGTACGACCCCTTTTGCACCCTCGGCAATATCCCCCGCCATTTTAGCAAAGCCAATTATATGGATACTGACTTTGTCAGTACTGAGAGGTTCACGAAGTTCATTTTCTAACTTTTGCGCAAATAAAAGCGTATCTAGTTTTTGCTGCGTTTGTGGATCAGTTTCTAGAAGCTGCGCTGTGACCATCGCACACGAATAATCACTAGCAATCATTCGCCCAACAACTTTTGCTTTTTCGATGTTTTCTTTAACAACGCCTAAACCACGCGCATCCGCTGTAAAGTTTGCAGGAATAATGGGGCCGCCGGCAAAGCCATCTTCAACTACTTCAACAAAACGAGCACTGGGAGAAAATATTGAGTTTACTAAAGGACGATTTACACCTGGGATAAAATAGAGTTGATCGTGAACCGCTTTCAATTGCGTGAAAAACTCAGGGTTAAATATATTTCCGCTGTCATCACACACCGAAATTAAAATGCTATTTGCACCGCCAAATTGTGTTTCGTGTTTCGTGTATACCTTCATGTATTCATGGTTTAACGGAATATTTTTGTTAAACGAGGCATCAAGTTGGATCTGTGTCGCTTTAAATACGAGGAAACACGTTATAAGTGCAAAACTTATAAGCATAATCAAACGATGCCTAAAAATCGCTTTTTCTATAAAATCTAATATTTTATGCATTAAGGGGTCAACTCCTTCACTTTAATGCCGTTTTCTGTTGCCATGATTAACTTATTATTTGAAATCACGCCATCAAGAATTGCTTTACCATCTGCTAGTTGCTCATAAGTGAGCAGCCCATCTTTTAAATGAAAAATCACACCACTGTTGGCCAGCATTAACCATTGTTCATTGTTATAATTGAGAATACTGTTAATGGTTGCCGTTTTAACATTTTCTAAATGTTGCCAATCTTGCTCTTCGCGCTGCTTAGTAAATACATTACCACGTAAGCCTGCAACAACTTCGAGTGCGTCATCTGAATTAAACGCAAAAAATGAACCTGGGTAAATTTCTTCTATACGCTGCCAAGTAAGGCCTGCATCCATACTTTTTGCCATTAAGCCCATTTCACCAACCAAAACCAGTCCATTTGCACTTTGTTCTATCCGATTAAAGTGTGGCAAGATTGACGCTGTTTCAGCATCGTATGCCTGTGGATCATTTTCTTTTAAATCATTTAAGTATTCTCTATCTTCACTAAAAAGTAATGAATCTAAAAAACGTTTTTGCCAATGCACACCACCATCACTGGTTTGATAAAACATGCCATAAGCCCCCACAGCAAAGCCATGCAAGTCGTCTTTAAAAAGAATATCTAAACATGGTTTGTCTAATTGTGGGCTAGATTGTTGTAGCTGCCAGTTTACGCCACCATCCGTTGTATTAATTATTGTTGCATCGTGACCACATGCCCAACCATTATTGTCACTACTAAAATCAACAGCCGTAAGTAAAACTTGAGTAGGTACTACATCAGCTTGTTGCCATTGAGTTCCATCAGTACTTCTAATGATCGTGCCATGTTTCCCTACAGCAATTAAGTGTGTATCTGTACTAGTGATATCGGTTAAGAGGGTTTTATCTGCATTGATCACGTTAATAGCATTTTTAGGAGCATCTTGCGCAATACTCGCACCGCTTATAATTAGGCTGGCATATACCAAATACTTCATAAGTTTTAATCGCCTTGAACTGAGGAATTGTTTGTCTTTAATACTGAGGAAAGTCCAGCGCGTTAACAAGACAAACGCGATGAGATAGGAAAAAGGCACCTAACCAATTAGTTAGATGCCAACTTTAGGACTATTTACCAGCGCGACGTAGTGCACTTGAAGTAAATTCGTTATCGTTAAACGATTGCGAAAAGTCGTACATCTTCTCTTGATTATCTAAACCAATTGCCAAGTATCGACGTGAATTCAAATCATGATAAACTTCTAAAGTACTCCACTGTGTAGGCACTTCGTAGTAATTAAGACCATATGCCATTGCAACACGATACAGTTGATCACGGTTATCATAAATATCAGTTACCTGAACTTGCCAGCTATCTTCATCAATATAAAAAACACGCTTTTTATATATATGACGAGTGTCGTCTTTCAAGTTAGCTTCAACAACCCAAACACGGTGCTTTTCGTAACGCGTATGTGCAGGATTAATGTGGCCAGGCATTAAAATATCATCGTATTTAAGCTGATCGCTATGAAGTTTATAACTATTATATGGGATATAAAGTTCTTTTTTACCCTTCAACGTCCAGTTATAACGATTTGGCGAACCGTTAAACATATCAAAATCATCAGTCGTACGTAAGCTATCAGCCGCTGTACCTGGTGCATCATATGCAACATTTGGCGCGCGACGAACACGACGTTGTCCTGAATTATAAGTCCACGCTTGTCTTGGTGTTAATATTTGATCCATTGTTTCATGAACAAGTAATGCAGTACCGGCTAAACGTGCAGGCTCTGTTACTTTTTGTTTAAATTTAAACAAAATATTTGAATCTTTTAACTGAGCAGGCGTTGCACTCGGATCTGAATATTTAACTAATAGCTGCTCATCAAAGCCAACATAGTTGTAAGAACCCGATGCTGTAGGAGCCGCTTGACCACCAAAACGTTCGATAGACTGACCTCGGTAACGTAATAAATGGTTCCAAATTGCTTCTAATCCCGTTTTTGGAATAGGAAATGGCGTCCCAATTGCAGTACTTTTAATGCCATTGCCTTCTTCAACTAATTCAGCAGTTGTTGCAAACTGTTTTGTAGCATCATAAACAAATTGAGGGAAAGACGCTGAACGGCGTGTTTCGTAAATTGGCATTTTGAATGTATCAGGATACGTTTCAAATAATGCAATTTGCCCAGGGCTTAAGTTCGCTTTGTATTTATCGATATTACTTTTATCAATAGTGAAAAGCACTTTATCTGTTGCAAATGGGTCAAGGTGATGCATACCAGGCTCATAACCTGCCGGAGCAGTCGTTATGCCATTATTCCAAGCAGGAATAGATCCATCAGCATTGCCCGCTTTCTCAGCACCAAGTGGTGTTAAGTTTTGGCCTAATTGTGCAACTTCATCAGCAGTGAGTTTTGCTAGTGCTGCATTACTTGCAAACAAACTACAAAAAGCGGTTGCGATGAGGGTAGGTTTTTTTATCATAATCATGTTACCCCTAGATTGAATATTTTAAATTGAAAGAAACGTAGTCGCGGTCTGAAAAAGTATTTATATCACCGCCGCCCCAAAAAGAGTTATAGCTCACATCAAGTGACCACGCATTTTGATAGTTAAAGCTCATAGTGGCACCTAATGATTTACGGTCTTCAATGAACAAGAACATAGGATCCGGTGTACTACCATTAACATCGTGAGAAAAAACAAAGCGTGGTGAGAAATTAATACCGTTATAAATATTAAAGTAATCACCTTTAGCAATAAGGCGGTAACCCCAAGAGGATGCAGTCGCAAATGATTTTTGCTCAGCACCATTAGACAACCCCATTTGCAACGTTGAGTAATCACTTGCATTAGGGCCTGAAATTCGACCGCTTCGTCCAGTACCTGAAATATTTAAACGCGTCTCGTCATATGAGGGCATATTATTAACACGCACACCACCAATCTCACCCACCACAGCCCAACTATCAGCACCTAATGAAGGACCAAATAAATGAGTAGCAGTAAACTGTAGTTGCGATGTATTTCGCTCAATATAACCTTTAGCTAGTTCACCTGGTCCTACAGCACTAATTGCATCGCCAATACTTAACTGTGAAATACCAGCAAATTCAGGACGCAGCCCAGCAACAGCAAGCTGCTCTGGCATAGCTGCATAAAGCAGTTCAACATCATCTATTTGCAGTGGCTCATCTTCTCTAAAAGTAAACTCACCCGCAAAGGCAGTCTCACCCAGTGACGTATTAAAACTCAAACCATAGAGTTTAATATCTTCAGGGTATTCGTTGGTCGCTTTAGAAAACGCTCTTAAATCTGATATGTTATCAGGTGTGATTTCTGTAGTAGAAAGCATCGCTAAATCTTGTGCTATAGAGGCTTGCGTAAAGTTTGAGACTCGACCAGAAATGAGAGGACGGCTGCTATGGTAATTGACATGGTATAACGCAATTTCAGTGTCATAAAAGTCAGGTAAAAACATACCTAAGCGTAAACCGTACTGGCCGTCATCGCTTGGCTCTGATTTACCTTCATCGCCTTTACCCTTTAACGCAACTTTAGTTGGATGGGCAAGGTACATATTTGAAAGCAGTTCTCGGCCTTCAGTGCTAGAAGGGTCAATACCGCGAGCTGCAGCGACTTGAGCAAAGTTAGTCGTTAAATTATTTAAGCTACTTGTTAAAAATGCTAAATCAATGTCAGGGTTAGCTGTAAAACCTAATTGAACATTTTGTTGATAGCCGTTCTCAGCCGCAAAGTCATTCGTTGAAAAATAAGTTCCCGCTGCTGGTAAACGTGTTTCATGCCATTGGTACTGATAAAAACCCTCAAGGGTTATATTTTCAGTAATACCGAGTGAAGCCCATAGCATGCCTACAGGAATAAATGCTTCTTTAAGCTCCGCACCTGGCGCTTTTAAACGCGCAATATCGACTGGGTTTACATTGATACCGTGAGAAATAAGTGTGCTTTCCCCCCAGTTAACAACTTGTTGACCAATGCGGATTGATAAAGGGTTATTACCACCATTAAAATCAAAATTAGCCCACACATACGCATCTAACAAGCGAATATCTGCACAGCTTTGCTCTTTAGTGTCTTTATCATCACACGGATCAACGCCTTGACCCGATGTTGGATTAACGTAAGCATGATCGCTATCCATTAACGCAAAGTCATAAAAGTACATAAAGCGGGTAAACAAACCGTAGTTATCTTTGCTAATTGATAGGTCGTGTGTGCCTTTTAACAGTTTTGAAAATGAATCACCACTGTCGAAGTTTAACCCACCGGCGTCACCATTATTTGAATATGAGCCTGGTTGTGCCCATACATCTTGCGATGAATAGACTGTGTTTAATGCAGGATTATAACCCGTCCAATTAAACGCTGGATTATTACTTTTGCCAATTAGGTCAAAGTTTCTATTTTCTACACGGACACTTTGCCCATAAGAAAAAGTAGAGTCGAAGGTTATATCAAAACCTCCAGCTTCGAATGTTACAGCTTGTGTGCTGGCTGCAGACAACCCTAAGCTAGCGGCTGCTATGCTTAAAGCTATTTTGTTTCGAACAAAAAGCGATCTTCTTATCATTGTGGTTCCCCCCTGTCGCGGGTCATTTTGTGTGATCAAATTATTGTTTTTAGTGTAATCATAACGATAGAAGCGATATTAATAAATTACAAATGGTCGCATTCAATCTGTTATACATTTATTCTGGCTGACGTTTACGTATTGGTAAGACGTCATACCAGATAATTTATACACGTTATTTAACAATAGAACAAATTGAAATTAACAAAAAGACAATATTTTTATGTATCTATAACATAAAAATAGCGCGCTAAGCCACTCGTTCAATACGAATGAACTTATTTTCAGGTGTTAATAATATTCTAAAACGACCTCGTATTCCTAAGCTAGAAATGTAAGGTCTCAAGTGGTTAGCAGAAAAACGAATTCTTTTCCCACCATCTTCCACTACTTGTAAGGAGCTAAAACGACCATGATAATAATCCATGCAATCGTTGTAGCTCAGTGTTAAGTTAAAATAGTACTCAATCATTTACGCTAGCGCTTTCTCAACTTTTTCAAATAAATCGTCGCTTAGGCCATCCAAAGCAGCTATACGCTCTAATTGCTGCTTCATTGCATGAGAACGAACTTTATCGTAACGCTTCCATGACATAAAAGGCGTTAACATACGTGATGCATTTTGTGGGTTTATAGCATTTAGCTTTATTAATAAATCACCTAATAGTGAATAACCTTGCCCGTCGGCACGGTGAAACTGCGGCGTATTAAAATGACTAAAGCTGCCGACTAACGCACGAACTCGATTAGGATTAGAAAAATCAAAACATGGGTGCTCATACAGGGCTTTAATATTTTCGATTGCGTTTTCTGATGTTTGCATCGCTTGTAAAGCAAACCATTTATCCATAACTAAAACATCATGGCGCCACTGACTATCAAAGTGATTTAATAATTCATCACACACTTCATGCGATGCTTTAACCGCAGCACTCAACGCACCTAACGCATTCGTCATATTAGATGAGCTCGCTGCATCCTTAATAAATTCAGTTGCCTGGATGCTTTGCGTCTTAGCTAAATAATGAAGGCATAATTGTTTTAATGAACGAATAGCAACCGCATTAGCACTTACACTACCGTCATCAAATAATGATTCAAAACATTGAATAAATTCACTACATAATGAATCTGCTATTTGTTTTTCAAATTGCTGAGTAATTTTAATTATTTCATCAACAGGGATAACTTCAAATTCACCAGCTAGAGTATCAAAGCTAGGTAACTTTAATAACTCAGCAATTAGCGCTAAATCACCTTGTTGGTTTACAACTAACACTCTGAGCGCATTAATTATTTCATCACTTAGTGCAATGCTTTCGGTGCTCTTTATATTTGCTTTTACTGCATTGATAAATAGCTGCTGCTGGGCATCCCAACGAGAAAAATCACTCCGTGCAAAACGCATAATATGAAGAAGCGCATGTTCATCTGTTTGTTGATTTAAAATACACGGTGCAGAGAAATCTTCCAGTAATACAGCAACTGGTTTACTGCTAATATTATCGAAGTTAAATGTTTGCGTAGATTGCGTCACATTTAACACATGCTCAATTTTTTTGCCTTGATACTCAAGCGCAATACTGTGTCCGTTTGCATCCAATAACTCAATCGCAAAAGGAATGTGTAAAGGCTCATTATTTGGTTGATTAAGCGGTGCTAATTGCTCTACTGTTAAGCTGTAGGTATTTGAATCTTTATCGAAGCTTTGCAGCGCATTTAGACGTGGCGTACCTGCTTGATTATACCAGCGTTTAAATTGTGCTAAGTTAATCCCTGATGCATCGCTCATTGCACTTAAAAAATCATCACAGGTTACTGCTT
Source organism: Pseudoalteromonas sp. SG45-5 (assembly GCF_014164085.1). Taxonomy (NCBI): domain Bacteria; kingdom Pseudomonadati; phylum Pseudomonadota; class Gammaproteobacteria; order Alteromonadales; family Pseudoalteromonadaceae; genus Pseudoalteromonas; species Pseudoalteromonas sp. SG45-5. The sequence goes on from NZ_JACJEM010000034.1 coordinate 41,492, forward strand.
GACCGTCGTGACGCTCAAAATATAGCGTCATGCCTTTTTGAAAGTTTTGCTCGCCTAGTAGCGTATGCATCATACGAATAACTTCAGCGCCTTTGTCATACACTGTAACCGTATAAAAATTATTCATTTCAATAACTTTTTTTGGACGAATGGGGTGTGCCATAGGACCAGCATCTTCGCTAAACTGATGTGTACGCATTACTTTTACAGCATCAATTCGATTAAGCGCACGCGAGCCTAAGTCACTACTAAACTCTTGATCCCTAAATACCGTTAAGCCTTCTTTTAACGATAACTGAAACCAATCTCGGCACGTTACACGATTGCCCGTCCAGTTATGGAAATATTCGTGCCCGACAATTGATTCAATGGTGTGATAGTCTTTATCTGTAGCCGTTTCTTGATTTGCTAAAACACATTTACTGTTGAAAATATTTAACCCTTTATTTTCCATCGCCCCCATGTTGAAAAAATCTACGGCTACAATCATATAAATATCAAGGTCATACTCTAAATTAAAGCGCGCTTCATCCCATTGCATCGCTTTTTTTAGTGAAGTCATGGCATGGGGTGTTTTAGATAAATTACCTTTATCAACAAATAATGCAAGCTCAACATTTCTACCGCTTTGAGTAACGTAGCTGTCTTTTAATACATCAAAATCGCCAGCAACTAGGGCAAATAAGTAACTTGGTTTTTTAAACGGATCTTGCCATTTGGTAAAATGACGACCATCTTGAGTTTCACCACTGTCTATTTGGTTACCATTAGACAATAATTGTGGGTATTTTTTATCAGCAATTATCGTTACATCAAATGTAGATAAAACATCAGGACGGTCCATGTAATAGGTGATTTTTCTAAATCCCTGCGCTTCACATTGCGTGCAATACGCACCACCTGATAAATATAAACCTTCAAGTGAAGTATTGGTTTCAGGCGATATCTCGGTGACTATACTTAATTGACAACTATCCGGCAGATTATTAATTATTAGTTGCTCTCCAGCAATTTTATAATCTGTTATGTCCAATGCATCAACAGATAAAGACAGTAAGCGTAAATCAATACCATCAAGCACTAAAGGTGCTTTCTTATCCCCTATACGTGTAAGCGTCAACAAAGCGCTCACTTTCGTTGATAATGGCTGTAAGTCAAAAGTTAGCTCTGTGTGATTAATTAAAAAATCAGGAGCTTTATAGTCTTTAAGATAGTGTGCTTGAGGTTTATTTGATTCAGTCATAAATACTCCAAAATAGCTCCTTTTGAGTTAAAAGGAGCTATTTAAATTAGGCAGATTGTTTTGGCTTAATGCGTAAGATTTTAATACCTAAATAGGCATAAATAACCGCTAAAACTGGGTTTATCAAGTTAAAGAAAGCGTAAAGAGCATAATCAAAAGGATTTATTAATAAAACGCTTTGCATGTAAGCACCACATGTATTCCACGGGATTAGTGGACTCGTGATCGTGCCGCCATCTTCTAAAGTACGAGATAGATTTACAGGCTTTAACCCACGTTTTTTATATTCGTCTTTAAACATACGCCCTGGTACAACAATAGCAATATACTGATCGGCCGCAATAACGTTGGTACCAATACAAGTAGCAATAGTGGCAGCAATTAATGAGCCCGTGCTTTTAGCTATTTTAAGTATGCTTTTAACAAAAATATCCAAAAGGCCTGTTTTTTCCATAATGGCACCAAACATCAGTGCAGTCATAATAAGCCACGTGGTTGTTAGCATACCTGACATACCGCCACCGCTAAGGAGTGAGTCCATTTTATCATCGCCTGTACTTATGCTAAAACCATCAAAAAAGGTGGTCCAAACAAGCTTAAAGTACCCGACTAACTGTCCTTGGGAAATATCTATTTGGCTACTAATTAAATCAGACTGAAACAACATAGCCCAAATAGCACCCACAACTGCGCCAATTGAAATAGCTGGAAACGCTGGCATTTTTTTAATCGCTAATACAAGTAATACTATAAGCGGTATTAACATTTCAAAACCAATATTAAAGTTTTGCTGTAAAATAGCTGTTATCTCATCAATGCGCCCCGCTTCACTTGAAGCCGTTGCATTAAAGCCCATAAAAATAAATATAATAAGCGCAATCACAAAACTTGGTACTGTGGTCCAAAGCATGTGTTGAATATGCTCAAACAAATCAGCACCCACCACTGCTGGCGCTAAGTTTGTGGTTTCTGACAGCGGGCTTAATTTATCACCAAAGTATGCGCCCGATATAACCGCACCTGCTGTGACCGTTTGCTCAAGGCCAAGACCCGTTGCAACACCTAATAACGCAACACCGATTGTTGCAGCTGTTGTCCATGAACTACCAATACTCATTGCAACAATGCCACAAATTAAGCAGCTAGCTGCATAAAACCAGCTCGGATTGATAACCTGCAAGCCATAATAAATTAAGGTTGGTACGGTTCCCGAAAGTAACCATGTGCCAATTAAGGCACCTACCATTAGTAAAATCAAAATAGCACCAAGTGAAAGTGTGATCCCTTCAATCATGGCTTGCTCAAGTTTTTTCCAAGTGTACCCATTTTTAAGACCAATTAACGCAGCGGCAAAAGTAGCAAATAAAAGTGCAATTTGGTTTGGACCCGATGATGAGTTATCGCCAAATAAGTAAACGGCAGCTCCAAGCAAACAGATCAAAACTGAAATCGGAATAAGTGCATCAAAAAACGAGGCGGGTTTAATTGGTTTATCTTCCAATGGCTTCAAAGTAGAGACTCCTACACACACTTAAGGTGTGTCTAATTATTATTTTAAGCACAATTAGCGCATTAATTGAGCACCTTTGATCTGGCTCAACTTTATGTAATCAGAGATTATAACAATTTAGTAAATTATAGGTAGTAAAAAAGGCGCATAAGCGCCTTTTTTATAGAGGTAAAACCAGTTGTTACTGCTTAGCTATACGGCCATACTTAATATAATCTTGAGTAATTAACGCCGCTTCTTCTAAAAATGGATCTAGCTCTTCGATGACTTCAGGTAAATCATCTAAGTTTTCTACCGGATCTTTACCTAAACGCTTAAGCCGCTCATTAGTGCGTACAAGTGTGCGTGCTTCGTTTTCATCTTTTTCTTTAACGCGCTTAGCTTCTACTAACGAAATTGTTTTACGGTCCTTTTCTTCGTTGTAGCGTGCAATATCAGTAAGTACATAATTAAATTCTGGCTCTGACTTAATACGCAATTCATGTTGCTTTTGAAGCTGCGTAATAACTGGCGTTAAATTATCCAGCTTATCATATTTAGCTTTTACAATACTATCCCATGGCAGTGCATTGTCTTGCTTGCTTTCTCCCCACTGTGCAGGATCGATTGCTGAAGGAAACGATATGTCAGGGATCACACCTTTATGCTGCGTGCTACCACCATTAATGCGGTAAAACTTAGCAATAGTATATTGTACACTGCCAAGTGGATTATCGTATAAATCATACTTACGACCTAAGCGTTTGTGCTGTTGTACCGTGCCTTTACCAAATGTTTGCTCGCCAATAACAACCGCTCGACCATAATCTTGCATTGCTGCTGCAAATATTTCAGATGCGGACGCACTGTATCTATCAACTAACACTGTAAGCGGGCCATCGTAATAGGTAATACCATCACGATCTCTTTGTTCTTCAATACGATTATTTAAAGTGTGTATTTGAACTACAGGGCCTTGGTCAAAAAACAATCCTGAAAGCTGCGTTGCCTCGTATAAAGAGCCGCCACCGTTTTGGCGTAAGTCGATAATAATACCATCCACTTTTTCTTCTTTAAGCTTTGCCAATTCAACTTTTACATCTTTGGAAAGATTGTTGTAAAAACCAGGTATTTCGATCACCCCTATTTTACTGGTTAAGTCTGAATATTTAGCGTCAAACACTTCTGATTTGGCCGCCCTATCTTCGAGGCGAATTTTATCACGGGTAATTTCAACTGTTTTAGGCGTACCATGGGCATCAGCACCTTTTAAGTATTGCAGACGCACCTTAGTCCCTTTAGGACCTTTAATTAAATCAACGACGTCGTCTAAACGCCAACCGATGACATCAGTAAACTCTTCACCATCTTGAGCAACACCGATAATACGGTCATCAGCTTTAATCTGTTCGGTTTTATCCGCAGGGCCACCTGGCACTAAACTGCGAATAACCGTGTAATCTTCATCTGGACTTAATACTGCACCTATGCCTTCTAGCTCTAGGTCCATATCCATTTTAAATTGCTCTGCACGGCGTGGCGATAAATAAGATGTATGCGCTTCAATACTGCGTGCTAAAGAATTTAGTACTATTTGGAATGCATCTTCAGCGTTTGATTGTACTAAACGCTTTTGGGCATTCCTATAGCGCTTGGTAAGCACTTCTTTAATACCTTTCCAATCTTTACCTGTCATTTTTAAACGCAATGCATCGTATTTAACACGTTCGCGCCAAATTTCGTCAAGCTCAGCCTGAGACGTTGGCCACGTGGCATCTTCACGATCAAAAAAGTATTCATCTTCTTTGTCAAAGGTCATCTCTTTTTCAAGTAATGCTAATGAATACTCATAACGTTCAAAACGACGTTTAAGGCTTAAATTAAAAATATCAAATGTGAAGCCTACCTTACCGGTAGTTAAAGCATTATCAAAGTCATCACGATATTGCTCAAAAGAGGCAATATCGCTGGCTAAAAAAACACTTTTATTAAAATCAAGGGATTCGATATAACGATCGTACACTTTACTAGAAAGCTCATCGTTAAATCGAACTGGGATATAGTGTGAACGAGTAAATAAGCTAGCCACGCGCTTGCTGGCAGTACCATGTTGACTTTCTTGTTTGAGCTGGGGTAGATCGTCAATTGTGACGGCTTCAACAGCAGCAAATAATGAACCTGAAAACAGGGCAGCAACTAACGGAATGAGCGTAAACTTTTTACTCATACAAACTCCTTAATTTATTTACAGTTTAAACGATGTATAAACTGTCAGCTTTGGTTTTAACTTGCATACCCGTCACTAATTCAACATGAACGTCATCTTTGTTCACTTCAGTGATTACTGCATTTACAAGTGCTTGGCCAAGTTTAACCTTAACCTTATTATTAACCTTGACCTCAGTTGCTGGTAAAGGTTCAATTTTTCCTGAACGTTTAGCCGGTACTACTTTAGCTGGTTTATTAGCAGTGGAGGCGTTTTTATCACCTGCTTTGCTAGCATGTGCTGGCTTTTTCTTGAAAGACTTAGCATCAGAATCTTGGCGAGGACGCTGTTGTTTTTTGCGTTTTGCCATTTTAGCGCGGCTTTCTTCCAATGCTTTTTGTGCATGGTCGATATGCTCTTGCTCAACTTTTTCACCTTGATTGCCATCAAGATCAATACGAAACTCTGACTTAGTCACAGCTTCTAAATAGCGCCAGTTAGACGTATATTTTCTTAGCGCTTGACGTACTTGAGTCTTGCTTACTTTATCAGACCCTTCAATACGCTCAGCAATATCTTTAAAGATACCGACTTTAAGCGGCTTGATACCGTCTTTTTGTTTAAAACATTGTGGAAATTCTTTATATAAAAATTCCAACACTTCATTAATATCTTTTAGCTTGTTTGTGGTTTCCATTTTAGAACCTATTTTTCACATCTTTTCATCAAGGGACGAATCGACGTAGTGTGTTACCCAGTCGACCAACTCTTCGAAATCGGCTTCAATAACAGCCATATCACCTCGAAGGTGTTCCCAAATACCATTAATTGTTTCATCAATAAATTCACATTCTGAATCATCTGGAAGACGATCCCAAGCAATGTGAATCAAATCATTGAGCGTTTCCGCTACATGTTCTTCTTCGCCTTCCCAATCGCCAACATCTTGCACAGCAAATAGGTAGTCTTGAACATTTAGCAAATCTTTCATTACAGGCTCGCCTCTAAGCATTTAACTATCGCTTCAAGACCGGCTTTGTCATCAGTATCAAATCGGCCAATACTAGGGCTATCGATATCGAGTACAGCAAATACTTTACCATGTTTCATGATAGGTACAACCACTTCAGAGTTAGACGCTGCATCACAGGCTATATGCCCATCAAAAGCGTGAACATCTTCAATTAATTGCGTTTCTGCGGTTGCCGCAGCCGTTCCACATACCCCTTTTCCTACTGGAATACGGATGCATGCAGGGTTACCTTGAAACGGGCCAAGTACTAATTCAGTAGGAGAATCCATAAAGTAAAAGCCAGCCCAATTTACATCTTCTAAAGAGGTAAATAATAGCGCGCTTATATTTGCCATATTGGCAATTACATTAGATTCACCAGCTATTAGTGATTCAGTTTGCTTAACTAATGACTGGTAAAAATCGTGCTTTTGCATACCAAACTACTTCTTATTAAACAGACAGTAGCTAAAGGTACTCTTTGTCGTGAAAAATTGGAACCTTTTGGAGGTAAAAAAAAGGAAATCGCACCGTTTATCAGCGTGCTTGGTCAATAATGCTGCGATTATTTTTTTATCGATTTACGAAGTCCAAATAAAAACAGCCCAGCTGCGAATGCCGACATTACACTATTAATTAAAAATATCTCACCCGTTGATGCACTCAACAAATAACTAAATATAGCGCCACCTAATAAACCAAGTGTCAAAACACCTGAATAGTTAACCTTAGAATATTTAAACATCAACAAGTATCCAGGCACAACAAAAGCCGCCATCGTTAAACCTACAATATGCGCATTTGATATAGCCGTCATCAGCAGTTGAAAAAATACCGATAGAAAATCCCCCTGCAACGCTAGTGCATAATACAAACCTAATAAACTGCCAACAATCACCGGGGACAATAATGAAAGCGCGACGCTTTTTGCAAGTTGATGTTTCATCTAATAATCCTTAATACAGCGTATAAAATTTAATGTATTAAGCATGCACCAAGATCTAAAGCTTAGAAATAGAGACTATGGTCGTAACTTATGATGATAAAACATACAACATATAAGCTAGGTAATTTAATAAAGTAATAAAAGCCCAGTTTTTAAAAGAAATAAAAAATAGCTCAGTAGTTACAACTGAGCTATTTTTTGTGATAAATCGATATTTTTATTTATCGCCAACTCTTCAAGCACTATGACTCTATCAACTAAAACGTCTAACTTTCTTTGCAGCATAACAATCGTATTTTTCTGATTTTTATCTTGTAATAAAAGTGACTTTTCTTTAGTAGTCGTTTTATAGGTAAAGTAATTTTTAATTAGCACTAAAAGTAAAAAAGGCGACAAAAAAATCATTATAATTAAAAATAATTCAAACATTATTATCTCCTTTAAGTGTTTTGTGTTGCTAATTTATAATGCTTAGACGAAAAACCTAGACGTTTTTTAAATAGTGTGAAGAGTGTTATTTGGCGCGGTTTACCACGACGGATAAGTAAATTTACGTAGAGTATGCTTAAAATTATTGCAGTTGCCTTGAACAAATTGCCTTTTAAATCCCCTGCTGCACCACCTGACATGCTAAATATGCCATAAGCCGCATTCATAAATATATGCATCCATAATGGAAACCAAATACGGTATCCACATTCGCAAAATAACCACGCAAACCAAGTTCCTGCAATTGTTGTAATTGCAACAGCCATCACAGCTGAAATAGCATCATGTCCTTGATAAATATGACCCAAACCAAATATCGTTGAGCTAATTAATGCGGCGGGAATAAACCCCCAACGACAAAAACGAAATAACACGCCGAACAAAGCAGCCCTAAAAATTATTTCTTCAAAAACTCCCGCGTATATTGAACCTGTAATTATCCCCGTAATTGAAAGGTTTAGCGCGTTACTCAAATAAGCGTAACCTATCACCATAGGTGTGCAACAGACTACCGCTGCGAGTAAATAACGTTGAAAACCTTCAATGTCGACACCTAAAACGTTGTACCAACTCTCATGTTTAAATAATAATGTTGCCACAACTAACAATGGCCCATAAATAAACAAGTATTTAGCAGGAAATAACAAAAGGGCTGATTGTTGATCAAGGTCAGATAGGACACTTACCCAGTTATCCCCCCAGAACTCTTTCATCATGTAATGACAAAATATAAATGTGGTAATTAGTAGCAGTGCTTTAATTGTATGTTTCATACGTACCTTCTTAAGTTACAATTTTAAATTCAACTTAATCATGGCAATCACTAATTATGAAATCGATCAATTAGGGCTAAATTTCATTTTTAGGTGCTAACTACATGTTTTTGGGGTCATCAACAAACATCAGGGGTTAACAACAAGGCTTGTTTAATGACATCAACATAAGTTCGCGAAACTGGAATTGTGAAATCAAATGAGTTCATCGATAACTGTAATCCTCCGGCATTCCCTTTACTTACTGCGACTAATTGTAAATTAACTGCATAAGACCGATGACAGCGATATAAAAATGTATTTTGGGGTAATTGTTTTAATAAACCAGTTAACGTTATACGCAGCAATTTATGAGAAACAACATCGTTTTCTATCGTTGCGAGCTCACAGTAATTATCGGCTGACTTAATAAACAATATATCCGATAGCGCAATTGTTAGCTTGTCACCTTTATTATCGCCAATAAGTGTTATTAGAGGGTGTGGGGGGGCGTTATTTTTTTCTACCTCTTCACAAGAACGCTGTTTAGTCTTAACAACCGGTATTTTTTCAGTTGTTAAGACCATATGCTTTGCATGACGATTGACAACAAATATGAAACTAATCGGGAATAACCCAACTGCTAATGTATATACAATGAAGAGTATTTGGTTTTGCCAATGCCAAGCCCCTAACATAGCAACAACAAAATATCCGTGGTTAAACAAAGCAGTAACTAAAATATAAAGGCTGGGGGTCACTATTATTCGAAGTTTATTGCTAAGGTTTAACCGAATTAAAAAGATCTCAATAAAACCCGAAAGCAATAAAGCGCAAAACGTGACTAAGCCGTAACCTGAAAGCCGGAGTAATTTATAAGGTTCAGTATCGTTGGTTGTACCAAAAGGTTGGAATACGAATAGAATAAATAGAGTTACTATCGAAAATAAAATTGCCCTGTATACAACCAACTTTCTTGACGCTAAATCATCTTTAAGCCACAACGTCATATTTTACATACCTTTAAAAACACGCTTGCTAATAAAATACCACAAATTCATCGCTAATTACTGGTTTCATTTTCTCAGTAAATATAAAATGATAAGTAATACCAATCAGCTTATATATGAAGTCTATTTAACGATAAAGAAATTGCGCTATAACTAGGCGATTTTTTATACTTAGTCGGTTTGGTAACTGCTCCTGCGTTACCCTACAGGCTTACATTCATGTAAGAATAAGTAAAAATTGAGTAAAACATCCGCGTCCTGCTCACGCCCCTTACCTACATACTACATGTAGGCAACAAAGCGTTCCCTAGCACGAACCCAAGAGCAGCGCACGCTTGGCATTTGAGCTGCGTTATCGCCTATTTATGGGAAAATAACCACATAACATAGGCTCTGCCTTGAGCAAAAACCAAACAGTCTACTGTAAATTCAAGCTCGAAAGATAAAAGGCCCTAATCGGCCTATATAGACTCTATTTAACAATAATGCATTTTATACCAACCTGCATAAATCTTTGATCAATTTAACGAATTAAATTTCACTATAACGTCGTTAAAAATTTTTTATTTAGAACAACTAGATATAAAAATTTTTGCCTAGTTCTAGCGTAATTTTCTTAACGTTAAATAGACCCCATATATAAGCAGATTGGTATTAGTTTTCTATAGATAAAAAAAAGCCCGCTAATTTAGCGGGCTTTTTTGTTATATGGTGGAGAGATAGGGATTTGAACCCTAGATGGGCTATAAACCCATGCCGGTTTTCAAGACCGGTGCATTCGACCACTCTGCCATCTCTCCGATACTGCTAAGTTAAAAGTAAGAGTGAACTAATAACTATTTAAATGAATGATAATTTAATTACCACACACTTATTAAATAAGTGGTGGAGAGATAGGGATTTGAACCCTAGATGGGCTATAAACCCATGCCGGTTTTCAAGACCGGTGCATTCGACCACTCTGCCATCTCTCCGCACGGCCTGCATAATAGGGAAAGCGGTGCCTTTTGTGAAGCTTTTTTTTAAATTAATTGTTTAAGTGATTAAAAAACAATTGATTTGTCCAAACTTAGAGCAAAGTGTTTTTAATTTAATCGCTAATGAACTTTTATCAGGCATTGATCAGACCCCTAGGCAACTTTTTGGATTTTATATAAATGCAACGCATGTCCACCAATGAGCCTTATTATTTTTTCCCTGAACTCATCAAAACCATCCAAGCTGATTTTGTCGCC